>NZ_JBSGTR010000011.1:60385-108553 GCF_053607505.1 Rhodococcus sp. NPDC055112 | reverse complement strand
CATCGGCGGCGACCACCGAGTTCGGCACCAGCACGATGGCGCGAATGCCGCCATACTCGGATTCGGTTAGCTGCACAGAGATTCCGTGCCGCGCACCCAGCTGCGAAACGATGAACAACCCCAGTCGTGAAGTCGCCGAGAGCGTATCGACCCCGAAATCCGGTGGAATGCGCAGCATCTCGTTGACGCGATCGAGTTCTTCGACGGACATTCCCATGCCCTGATCGGTGATCTCGATCGCGACCCCCTTGCCGACCACGTTGCCGCTCACTTCGACGCGCGACTGCGGCGGGGAGAACGCCGTCGCGTTGTCGATCAGTTCGGCGAGCAGGTGAATGAGGTCGGCGACCACGTTGCCGACGATGAACACCTGAGGCATGCGGCGGGTGTGCACCCGCGTGTAGTCGAGGCTCTCGCCGGTCGCGCTACGCACCAGATCGACCAGTGGCACCGGACTCCGCCACTGGCGGCCGGGCTCGCCGCCACCGAGGATGATGAGGTTCTCGGCGTTGCGGCGTTCGCGGGTCGCCAGGTGGTCGAGCCGGAAGAATGTCTCCAGCAGGGCTGGATCCTCTTGCCTTTGTTCGGCCTCGTCCAGGACCTCGAGTTGCCGGTGCACCACCAGCTGGCTTCGGTGGGCGATGTTGAGGAACACCGCGCGTACGCCCTCGCGGGTGCGGGCCTCGGTGACCGCGGCGGAAACGGCCGCTGTGTGTGCGCGGTTGAAGGCCTTTGCCACCGAGCCGATTTCGTCGTCACCGAAGTCCAGGTGGGCAGCCTTGGGATCGATTGGCTCGCCCGCGCCCAGCTTGCGCATGGTTTCGGGCAGTTCGACCTCTGCCAGGTCCAGCGTTTCCTTGCGTAGGCGCGTGAGCCGCCCGATCAATCGGTTGGCCAGCCATAGCGACAGCAGGAACGCCACGAGCGCAAGCGCGAGCACAGCGGCACCCGCCCACAGTGAGTTTTTCGCGGTGTTCTTGCCATCGTCGGCAGCGATCTGGTTCGCATGGTCGTTCAGGCCCTTCCATGCGCCGATCACGCCCTCAGACAGCTGTTCCTGTGCGGTGTTCCACTCGTCGAAGGTCATGGGCGGTGACGGGACGACACCGCTTTTGTCCGGCTTCGGCGGATTGATGAGGTAGTCCTCCATCGCGGCCACCTGCTGCCAGCTGGGAGAGGCCAGCGCTGCCCGGATCTTCTCGGCTGCTGGATCCGCGCCCAGGTCAGCGGCGAGCTGCGGAAGTGCGCTCCGGTAGTACCCGACCAGATTTCGATAGTCGTTACGCAGTGGACCGCTGCTGAGTCGTCCCTGTAGTTCGGCAGCGGTGAGCGCGGCGGAACGTGACATTCCCTCCATCGCGTGCAGGATGCGCACGCCATTGATGAGCGCGACGCCGACCTCGGCGGTGGGCGCGTTGCCGGTGATGAGGTTGGTACCGAGCGCAACCGCATCGAGAATGGTGTTGTAGAGGGCGTATGTGTCCTCGATCGGCATTCTTCCTGCATCGATCTGACCGCGAATCTGGGGCAGGCGAGCAATCAAGGTGTCGAATCCACCCGTGTCGGCACCCATGGTGCCCTGCGACGCGCTCTGCAGCCTTGATGAGTAGGGGGCCAGCTCTGCGAACGCGGTGTCGAGCTTGTTCCGTGCTGCGGCGAGCGCGGCCGGATCGCTCTGTTCACCGGACAGATGCCACAGCGACAGCATCCGTTCCTGTTCTACCGCGGCAACCACGTCGCGAGCGAGGCTCACGGCATCTCCGTTCGCCGCCGCCCATTGTTCGGACTGTCGGCCCTCACGTATCAGGTATCCCGCTGTGCCTACACCGATTCCCAGCAACGCCAGGCTTGGAACCAATGCGATGGCCAGGATCCGGGCCCGGATACCGAGGCGCACTTTCAACATCGGGGGAATATAGCTGGCCGAATTTCTGCCGTGCACTTCGGCCTCGCTACCCCGATCATTTCTCGATTCGGCCGGGCCCCTTTGTGTTTAACCCTATGCTCAGGCGGGTCGACGCGGATTGCAAGGCTAACGAATTTCTCTATTCGTGGTGCTTCCAGACGACGATCGCGAACTGGCCGATGGGTATGTCCGGATCACGTCTATTGCACCGCGGTTTTGCCGCCATCCCCATTCGGCTGAGCAGTCGGCGCTCACGGCCTACGCTGGCACTACAGCAGGGTCGGGGGCGGATCCCACGCCGGAGGGCACGCCATGCGCGGTACAACGATTCATCGCCTACTCACCGCCGGAACCATTGCGTCGACAACCACGCTGATGCCGCTCCTCGGCTCCACGGCCGCGGCGAACCCGCCGCCCGGCCCAGCGGCGTCGACCACCGCGTTCCAGATCCCGGTCACGTTCCTCTCGGGTTGCGGGGTCGGGTTCAGGTGCTACCTACCCCCGCTGGTGCCCCTGACCCCCACGGCCACGACGGGAGCGCCGGGCGAAGTGACCTTTCAGCTTGCCCGTCCAACCACGTACCAGATCGACTCGTACGACTGCATTGGCGTGACGGTGAACTGGCGAAACCTGACGACCGGCGCCACTGGGACCACCCAGGTCCGACGCGTCCCGATCGACTACAGCCGCACAACGCCGCAGGACTTCTGCGCGTACACCCCTTCGACAGTGCAAACCGGCAGCGGCGTCGTCACCGCGACCGCCGACGCGCGAACCCCCGATCACCGCCCCGTCAGCCCGGGCGTCGTGGTCCTCCCAGTCCCCTAGGCCGGCGTTCAAGGGGCCGAGCGGAGCCGGATGCGCACCGCCTGTGGTGGGCATCCAGTTTCACCCGTCTTGTGGCCCTGCCCCGTACATTTGCATCGTTGTCGGCTCATCCAGATTCACTTGACGTCAAGGCGAGGAGTAGTTCGGATGGATCTGTCCACGATGCTCGAGGTAACGCACAACGCCCGCGGTCTCGCGGGGCTACCGCTCGTGGGTGGCGGCGCGGTGCGGGCTGGGGCGCTGTATCGCTCCGACGCATTGAGTTCGCTCACCCCTATGGGAGTTGAGCAGTTGGCGTCGTTGGGAATCGGGACGGTCGTGGATCTGCGGACCGAGGGAGAGCGGCATCGGGCACCGGATGTGCTTCCTCCGGATGGTTCCGTCCGGTTCATCTCGCTGCCCGTTCAGGGTGGGGCCATGGACGAGCTTGTGCAGCAACTACTTCCCTCCGATGGGCGTAGTGGCTCGCTGGCGCACGATCAGATCCAGAACATCGTCGACCAGGTTCCGCTGTTGAGTGATCTCTACGTGACGATTCTCGAGAACAGTGCCGCCGCGTTCGCGACCGCAGCGAGGAGCATCGTCACTCCTGCCGACGGGTCTCGTCCCGGCGTGCTCTTCCACTGCACTGCGGGAAAGGACCGGACCGGGTTGGTATCGGCGATTCTGCTGATGCTCGCCGATGTCGAGCGGCAGGCGATCGTCGAGGACTACACGCGTACGGGAGAGAACTTGGCCGGCCCGTTCGCCGAGCAGTTGCTCGGGCTCATCACATCCCTCGGCATTCCTGCCGTGCCGAGACTTCGCGCCTTGGCAACAGAATCACCGGCCGATGCGATCGAGACGGCCATGGACTGGCTTGACCGGGTGCACGGCGGCGCAGCCGGATACCTGCGTGAAGGTGGGTTGTCCGACACCGAGATCGAGAGCGTGCGAACACAGCTGCGCGACGCGGTCGACCCGCCGACGATGAAGCCCGCCGACCTGATCGAGCACGGGCCCGGGTGAGAGCCGATGACAACGGTAGGGCGAGACACGTACCTCGCCCTACCGGTCACATGCTGTCGATCAAGGCCGGGCGGCGCCGGAGGGAGCGCCGCGTGTTCCTTACCCTTGGGGGCCGGGCGCGTCCTCAGGCGGCAGCTTGTGCGTGCATGTGGGCGTACCGGCGGCGCGGGCGGCGCGCTCAGCCGGATAGGCACCGGCCAACTCTTCGCGGCTCAGGCCGTCGAGGGCGAGAAGGGTGTCGCCGACGACGAGCGCCTGTTGGTACATCCGGTTGAAATCGATGGCCTCGGGCCCGAACGACGGGGCCCACAGGGACCAGGGACCCGAGATACCGCCGATGGCGGGGATGAGACGGCTGTGGAACGTGGTCCCCAGACCGCCGAAGCTGCACTGCGCCGGGACCCGACCCGGTTTCGGCAGGTCGAATCCGCGCAGGACTGAGGTCCGGTCGAGCGGATGCGCCTTCACCGCCGCGACCAGCGCGCTCGAGATCGCGGGGCTTTCACTGCCGGCGAACCAGGAGTAGGGCTCGCCCGCTCCGGTGAATGCCAGCTGTTGGCCCGGCCCGTTCGCGCGGTTCACCGGCAGGATCTCGCGGGTTCCCATGTGCTCGACGGCGAAGGCGAAGGCGACGCTACCCGCGTCGTACTCCTTGTCCAGCTGCGTGGCGTATCGATCTGTCCCCTCCTTGGACATGTGGAGGTGGGCGCTGCCGAAGACGAATTCGTAGGTTCGGGGGCGGCATTCCATGGGCAGGCGGGACAGATACTTCGCGAGCACCAGCATCGTTGCGCTGCTGTTCTCCTGAACCCAGGTGTTGCCGTCGGTGTTGGTGTTGATGACGATTCGTTCCTGGCTCTGCCCGGGGATCGTGGCGATCAGGTTGCGGGTGGGGGCGTCGTCGACGTCGGCGAGCACGGTGATCTTCGCCTCGGCTCCCTGTTCGGCGAGCTGCTTGAGCCGCACCGCCTCGTCCACGCCCGCCCATACCGCGGGCACCGTGAAGTGCGTGCCCGTGTGCGGGTCGAAGTAGCCCTGGATCTGCGCGGCGGGCACGTTCCACGCCATGATCAGGCCGGCGGCTCCTGCGCGTCCCGCGGCGATCGGGTCCTTCGCGTACTCCCCGGTGAACGGCCGTTCGTAGTTGCCCAACATTGGGAAATCCGGGGTCATGAAGTGCGAAAACGCACCGAAGGCTGCGTAGGGGACGGCCGGGAACTGGACGTCACGGATCACGATGCGTCCACGCGAGTTCTCGGGCGTGATCTCGGTTCCGGCGGGCAGGTAGACCAGCGGAGCGGTCCGTCCGGCCTCGCCGGTGGGCTGGGAGTAAGGAACCGCGCCGGCCGTCGGCACCTGTTCGGGCTCGCCGCCCGGTCGCGGCAGGGCAAGCCGCCCGGCGGCGGCCAGGTCACGGCCCGGCCCGGTCTTCGAGCGAGGCGAGGGCTGCCAACGCTTGATCGTGAACGCGTCCGACCGGGTGCTGACGTCGGGCAGCGCTTTGAGGCGGCTCTCGAGCCAGTCGGTCAGGCGTTCGTGCTCCGGGCTTGCCGTCGACCGGAGCCCGAAGCCGGCGATCTTGGCGTTGAGGCGTTCCAGCTCGTCCGGGCTGGTGAACGAGGCGGGGTCCACGGATGCGGGGCAGGTCTCGGCAGGGCGGTCGGACGAGCCCGACGAGCCGGTCGACGGCGTAGCGCCTGCTTGGGCGAGGCCCGTGACTGCGAGCAGGGCGGCTGTCGCGAGTGCGGGTATCGCGCGGCGAAGTTTCACGGGCGGGTCTCCATTGTTCGAGCCATAGAAGTGACAGTGGTTACTTTTATACAGGTCGACTATGACCCATGTCACGTTCAGCGGATTCCGGTCCGGTCTGGGACGTCGCCGATCAGTCCGGCGTCGCCGAGAACATCGCCTCGATCCAGAGGCCTGCCTCGGCAGCGAGGGCAGAGGTATATCCGCCCTCGGGATCGTCGAGGACATCCGAGGCGAGCTGACGGACGGCGTACACCGCACCGATGTACGCGGTGAGCGGCGGCCGCGGATGCTCGGGCCAGAGCCGCTCCCGCTCAGACTTGAGCACCTGCGCTATGCCGACCAACGCTGTGCGGCGACGTACGCGGGCGGGTCGCCCCAGTGTATCCATCTCGACCTGAAAGGCCTGGGCCACTACGGGATCCGCATCAAGGGCTCCCAGGTATGCCGCAACCACGGACGTGACCACCTCCCGGCCCCAATCCGTCGTGGTGGTCGGCAGATTCTGCCGAATGCGCGTCAGGAGGACCTCGATGAACCGGTCGTAGGCGGCGAAGACGCACGAGTCCTTGTCGGGAAAGCACTGGTAAAAGGCGACCTGAGAAACCTTTGCCCGCGAAGCGATCTGGCGCACGCCAACGCCGCGATAGCCCGACTCGGCCATCAGCTCCGTCGCGGCAATCATCAGCCGCTCTCGCTGTGCCGCAAGAACCTTGTCGCGGCTCAGCTCGTGCCGGCCCCGAGGTAGCTCCGGTGGGGTTGTGAAGAACACCCCATCGCGAATCCTCCGTGTCAAGGCCACACCTTTCGTCCACCGGCATCAAGAGACAACCCTCGGGAGTTTGCCCACAGTCAGTATCCCCGAGACCTGCCACATTCATCCACGCAGCGACCTCCACCCCGTTGGCAGCGTGTTCGGGTCTGGACGTACACGCGTGGTTGCGGCGGCGAAGCTAGATTCCGGTGGTGGACACAGCGGATGATCTGCAGCTCGCGCTCGATGTCACTGACGCGGCCGCGCGACTGGCAATGCTCCACTTCGAATCCGGAGTGACACCGACGGCGAAGGCCGATGGCACCCCGGTCACCGAAGCCGACCACGCGGTGGAGCGCCTGCTTCGGGACCGATTGTCGGCGGCACGACCCCACGATGCGTTCCTCGGAGAAGAGTTCGGACGGATGGGCGAGTCTGAACGGGTCTGGATCCTTGACCCGATCGATGGCACTGGCTTCTTTGCTCGCCGTGATCCGAACTGGCGCATCCAGATCGCGTTGGAGGTGCATGGGGTCACACAGTTGGCAGTGGTCGTCTCTCCAGCACTTGGGCGGTGTTGGTGGGCGTCGAGTGGTGACGGTGCATTCGAGGCGTCCTGGCCGCTCGCAACCGACCAGCCCCGCAGCCTTCGGGTCAGCACAACCTCATCGGTAGCGAACGCTGTGGTCGACGCGATCGACGAGCAATCACTCGCCCGCTTCCCCGCAATCGCGACCCGCGCACCGGGCAGCCCCCTGCCCCTGATCGAGCTCGTTCGCGGCGAGATCGAGGCCTTCCTCGCCGAGCGATATCACAAGTGGGATCACGCGCCTTGGGTGTTGATCGTCGAGGAAGCCGGCGGCTGCTTCACCGACCGGACCGGCGGACATGCAACGGATCAAGGTGGCGGCCTCTACTCCAACGCCGTCCTGCACGCTCAGTTCCTTGCGGACCTGAACTATCCGGGCCGGCCGAACGAAACATCCTCGAAGAGAGCTGATCCGGTTTTCAACGAAACCGCCATATCATGGGCAAATGAGCAGTAATCCTGCCGCAGATCAAGTTGCTCGCCTACTGGTTGAGCGGGAGGATCTCCTACTCAGAATCCGCGAATTCGAAGCCCTCCTGGACCGATCGCGGCGACAGCTCGACAACATCAACACAGAGATCTCCTCGCTTCGCCGAGTCGAGAGCGAACTACTCCGGCGCCACCCTGAACTCGAGCAGGAATAGCCGCGAAACGGCACCGCAGACCCTGCCCCCAACAAACTGGATCTCGTCCAGAATTGTGTGGCCAACCTGCCCGTCCGCCCACCTAAGCGGAAGGCGATGGCAGACTCCTCGGCGACCACCGACCCCTCAGATGGCTGCCACGGTTCGGTAGCTCGCCTACGTCATCGACACCGCCGCTTGACAACTCGGATACACGATCACCCGAGGCGGCGGTGACACGGACCCGGTGCAGCCGATCGCCGAGACGGCACAGCTGTTCAACAGCCTGCCCGGTATCGGGCCGATCCATGACAAGGAGACCCCATGAACAGCGTGCACTGGGCCACCCACCTCGCCGAGGTCGATTGGCCGACGCTGGAGCATGCGTACGGCAATGCGAGCGATGTGCCCGGCTGGATCGAGGGACTGACCGGCACGGAGACCGTCGAAGAGTCGCTACACGAGCTGTGGGCGGCGGTGTTGCACCAGGGAACCCTCTACGACTCCACCCCGCCCACGATGACGTCTATCGCATCGCTGCTCGGCGCACGACTGACAGCGGATGCGGAGAGCACGGCGTGGTTGCTGCTGATGTTCGCCGACACGGTGCAGGACTATGAACAGGTCGAGGTGGATGACGCCGAGACGGCCACCCTCGTCCGGCCGGCCCGGGACTCGTTGACCCGGATCGCGGCGCTCGTGCGACCACTGATCGCCGACGACGGCCCGGAGGCCGCCGCCGCGGCACTGCTGCAGGCCGCCGCGCACACGGCCGATTCCGCCACTCTCGAGACACTCGCGGCGCGGGCGAGCGCACGCCCTGCCGCGCAGGTCGAGCAGGCATGTGTCGCCGCGCTCACGACCCTCGGTGTCGATGTGTCGGCGGCTCTCGCCGACGGGGATCCCGGCCTGGTGATGGCGGCGACGCTTGCGCGGATCGCGGCCGGGGGCACTGAGACCACCGATCTCGACGCGCTCGTAGCGGGATGGGAGCTCGCCGTCGAGGTGGCGCCCCGCATCGCATTCGGCGTCGAAAACCTCCCGGAGTGGTTGAGCGCGGTCAACCCCGTGGCGGCGGCTCAGGTACTCGCCGCGCTGCCGACGCCGGACGAGACGACGATCGCAGGGCTCGTCGATGTCGTCATCGGTTCCCGGAGCAACGCTCCGGCGGCGGTCCGTCGCTTGCTGGCACTCGCGGCGCTGCCTGAAGCCGGGCCGGGCGTGATGATCGCCGCGCTCCGGCAGTGCCCGGCGACGCCCGAGGTCCGCGACCTGCTCGTCGCCCTCGCCGAGCGGGTCACTTCCGGTGGCACCTCCGCCATCGGGTCGAGCACTTTCGACACGGATGCTCGGGCAGATTCCGCCCTCGCTCTGCTGCGGGCCGACGACGGACGGTGGGCTCGCCCAATGGCACAGGCGCTGCTCACGAACCCCGCCGCCCGCGGTCTCATGGTTGCCACCTCCGCGTCGGGGCGTTCCGCGCTCGGCTACGCGCTCGTGCGCGAGCCCGCACCGTCCGCCACCATGCTGATCGCTGGTATTCGACAGGCGCTGCGGCAGCAGCCTCCTGCCGATCCGTCCCGCGACGGCGCCGGGCACCTCGTCGATTTGCTCGCCTCCTGGCCCGCCGAGGCCACCGCCTGCGCGCTGCCCGAGGTCCGGGAGCTGCTCGCGGTCGCGCCGAAGCAGGCCGCCGACGCGCTCGCGACGTGGGGCGACACCGCCAGCATCGACCGCATCCGCGAGCAGAGCGTCACCGGCGACGCGACAGTGCTGCTCGCTCTCGCGCGCCTGACGAAGGACCCGGATGACTTCCATCGCGTTCTCGGCGCCGACCTCGAGTACAGGGAGTCAGAGGTGCTCGCGCACTGGGCTGACCACACCGACCCGCGCTTCCTCGACTGGTGCCGCAGCCTCGTAGGCAACCAGCCCGCGACAAGCGACTACCAGCGAGCTGATCAGCTCACCTCACTGCGCATTCTCGCCGCCGTCGACTCGGGCGAGGCCGCAACCGGCTGGCCCGTGCTTCGCAGCATCCTCGACGCCGGTCGCGGCCCGATCGAAGAAGCCATCGGTCTCGCGCTCGATTGGCGCGACCAGCAGTTGCTGTCGCCCGAGGCGCGCACCGACTTCGAGGCGCTGCTTGCCGACCTCGTCGTCACCGACCGCAAGAACTTCAACGGACCGCTCGTCAAGGCCAGCGCCGCCGCCGCGATCGCCATCCTCGACGTCGGGCTGCCCCTGCCCGGCACACCCGCACGAATCGTGAAGGTCGTCGCGGGCGCCGTGACCGACCGGTGGGCGCGCGACCTCGGCCTCCGGCTCGCCGAACGGCTGACGGCAGCACCGGCAACGGTCCGCCGCGCGGTCGCGAAGAAGCTCCACTCCCTCGTGGACCGCGACGAGCGCTTCGACTCCACCGGCGACATCGCCGTCGAGGATGAGCGCGCCCTCCCCCGCCTGCGCCAGATCCTGCAGAACCTGGAGACCGAATGAGTCCCCTGTGCTCAACCGCCGGCTACTACCGCACACGGGGATTCACCCTCATTCGTCGGACCTGAGGAACCGTCGTACGTGGCAGTGGAGTCAGGCGTCGCGGCGACGCACGGCCCGCCAACCCGACCAGACCGCCGCGGCCGCCCAAGCCGCGGTCACCGCCAGACCAGCCCATGCGCCCGGGGAACCGACCGGATCTTGGACGAGCACCTGGCGACCCGCTCGGTCTGGCAGGTAGGCGACGAAGCCGCCGTTGCTGGTGACATCGCCGAGCACGAACGACAGCATCAGCACGAGCGGGACGAGAACGCCCAGTGTGGCTGTGGCACTGCGTAACAGGCTCGCCACGCCGGCAGCGAACAGCGCCATCAAGGTCAGATAGATGGCGCAGCCGACGATCGCGCGAAAAGCGACCGGGCCTGACCATGCCATTCGCTCGTCACCGAGCAGCCACTGCCCACCGACAAAGCAAGTCGCTGCCGTCACCAGGCCGACAACGAAGGTCAGCCCCGCGACGACGGCCAGAGTGGCCAGGTAGAGCGCGCCGCGGCGGGGCACAGCGACGAACCAGATCCTTGCCCCGTTGTCCTTGTACTGCGCCGCCACGACGAGGGCGCCGAAGCTGATCGCGACGACCTGACCGAAGTTGATGCCGAAGAAGCTGATCAGCAGCGGGTCGAAATCGGGCTCGGCCGAGCTCTCCCGGCCCAACGTCGCGCTGCCGACCAGGGAGAACCCCACGGTGACGACGAAGAGCAGAGCGAGCACCCCACCCAGTGAGGGCAGCGACCGAGCCTTGATCCATTCCGAACGGAGCACAGGTGCGAAAGTCATGGCTATACCTCCTGGATTGTCGTGCCGGATGTGTGGGCGGCCACGTGCGATGTCAAGGCCAGGTAAGCCTGTTCGAGCGAGGCGTGTTCATCGGCCAGTTCGAGAACGGGGATGCCTGCTTCCGCCAGCAGAGGTCCGACGTCCTCGATTCGAGCGCCGCGAACCGTCCATCGGCCGCTGTCGCCCTCGACGGCCGTGAAGCCCGAGCCGGCGAGCGCCTCTTGCGTGGGTGCGCCTGCCGGGGCGCGCAGGCGCACACACGGTTCGGCAAACGCGCGAACGAACTCGTCCGTAGCGGAATCAGCAAGGACGCGGCCCCTGTCGAGAACGAGCAGATGATCGGCGAAGGCGGCGGTCTCGCTCATCAGATGGCTCGAGACCAGGACGGTGCGGCCCTCGGACGCGAGCCGCCGTAGCACTTCCCTGATCCAGACGATTCCCTCCGGGTCCAGCCCGTTCGACGGCTCGTCGAGGATCAGCACCCTCGGGTCGCCGAGCAGCGCTGCGGCGATCCCGAGACGTTGACGCATTCCGAGCGAGAAGGTCGAGACACGCTGGGCGGCAACCTCGGACAGCCCGACCTCGTCGAGAACGGCCCCGACACGGTCCGTCGACAGCCGGTTGCTCGCCGCGAGCGCGAGCAGGTGGTTGCGCGCGGTCCGCGCCGGGTGAGGGGCAGAGGCATCGAGAAGCGCGCCTGCGAGCGTCAGCGGCTGTTCTGCCGCGGCGAAAGGTAGGCCGCCGATCGTGGCGGTGCCGGACGTGGGCCGGTCGAGGCCGAGGATCATGCGCATGGTGGTGGATTTGCCCGCGCCGTTGGGGCCGAGGAAGCCGGTCACGATGCCGGGGCGAACCGTGAACGTCACTCGATCCACCGCCGTTGTCGATCCGTACACCTTGGTGAGCTCGTGGACTTCGATGGTGGTCATGGCATTCAGCCTCTCCGGCGTCGGCCCCGCGATCTCCCCCCGTGGGTGGGATGTCCTCCCCCATTTCGGGGAGACGGTTCCGGCGCTGGTCCTGGCATCATGAGGTCATGCTCCGCGAGATCGGCCGACTGGTGACTCGTCCGGCCACCTACTCCCGTGGTCTGCACCTGTGCCTGCCGCTGGCGTTCGCCGCGGTGTGGATCTTCATCGACGACGACCACCCCTATGTGCTTGCCCTGCTCGTCGTCCCGGTGGGATTGGTGCCGGCGATGCGGCTCGCGGAGGGAATCCAGGCGCGCCTGTTCCTCACACCCGGCGAGGGAGCTCAGGGTGAGGAATCGTCCATCAGCGCTGCGCCGTCGGTGCGGTGGTCGGACCGCTGGCGCACCGTGCTCTGGCTCGAGGCTCGGCTGGCTCTCAGCGCGGTGTTGCTCGCCGTGTGCGTGCCGATGATCCTGCTGTGCGCGGACCTGATCGGCGCGGCCCTCGGAGCTACGCCGAGCGCGGACGCCCTCGTGCAGATCACACGGCCGCACTGGTTGTTCGCGCTGCTGGTCCCCCTGCCGATCGCGGTGATCCTGGCGGTGGTCGTCGGGCTCGGGGAACTGGCCACGGCACTGGCGCGCCGGCTGCTCGGGCCTTCGGCCGCGGAGCGGGTGAGGGCGTTGGAGGCGCGCACCGATCTTCTGCTCGAGCACAATCGGCTGGCCCGGGAGCTGCACGATTCGATCGGGCATGCCCTCACCGTCGCGGTGCTCCAGGCCGGGGCCGCCCGTGCGGCCGACGATCCACAGTTCACCTCGCGCGCGCTGCGCGCCATCGAGGAGACCGGCCGGGCCGCGCTCGACGACCTCGACCGGGTCCTCCTCGTCCTGCGCGACAGCACGGGGCCAGGTCAACGCCCCACCCTCGCCGATGCCAATGGACTTGTGGAGTCGGCGCAATCGGCCGGTGCCGATATCGAAGCATCGGTCACCGGCCCGCTCGATCGCGTGCCGGGGCCGCAGTCCCGCGAGGGCTACCGCATCCTCCAGGAGTCGCTGACAAATGTGTTGCGGCATGCGGGCCCCGGACCGGTCCTGGTCCAGGTGCGCGTGGATACCGAGCGGCTCGAGCTCGACGTCACCAATGCACTGCCCCTCGACACCCCGCCCGCCGGCAGCGGAAGCGGGTTGCGTGGGATCCACGAACGCGCGGAGCTCCTCGGCGGTCACGCGCACACCGGCCCCGTCGACGGCGTCTGGCAGACACGCGTCGAACTCCCGCTCGACGGAACGAGGTGATCTCGGTGCCGATCACCGTGCTGCTGGTCGACGACGAACCGCTCGCCCGCGCGGGCCTGCGAGCGATCCTCGACGCGCAGCCGGATATCGAGGTCGTCGGTGAAGCCGGGGACGGGGCCGCCGCGATTCCGCTGCTCCGGCGGTTGCAGCCGGCGGTGATCGCGATGGATGTGCGGATGCCGTTGATGGACGGGATCGACACGACGCGCGCGATCCTGCGGACAGTTCCGGCGCCACCGAAGATCCTGATCGTGACGACCTTCGAGAACGACGAATACGTGTACCGGGCGTTGCGGGCGGGCGCAGATGGATTCTTGCTCAAGCGTGCCCGCCCCGCCGAGATCGCCAATGCGGTGCGCACCGTCGCCGAAGGAGACTCCCTGCTGTACCCCGCCACCGTCCGGGCACTGGCCGCCGGCCACGGCAACAGTCCCGCCCGTGACCAACTCGATCGCGCAGCACTCACCGAGCGCGAGTTGACCGTGCTGCGATTGATGACACGCGGCCTGTCGAATGCCGAGATCGCGGCGCAGATGTTCGTCGGCGCCGAAACCGTCAAATCACACGTCAGCGCGGTACTGGCCAAGCTCGAAGTACGCGACCGGACC
Organism: Rhodococcus sp. NPDC055112; assembly: GCF_053607505.1. NCBI lineage: Bacteria > Bacillati > Actinomycetota > Actinomycetes > Mycobacteriales > Nocardiaceae > Rhodococcus > Rhodococcus sp. NPDC055112. The sequence continues at coordinate 94,946 of NZ_JBSGTR010000011.1, read as the reverse complement.
CAAGCCGTCATCCTGGCCTACGAATCGGGTTTCGTCACCACGTGATCTCGGCTGGATCAGCAGGTTCGACACGGGGCCCACCGCGTTCGAGGGGTGTCGCGCAACGGGATTCTCGATGCAGCCGACGTGGCCGAATCAGCCACCGACTGGACGAGCGAATTATATGGTTCTCCACGGCGTCGCTCGGCGTCGATACCGCATTGGCACAGGGGGATCATCGTGAAGCGTTCCATCATCGTTGCGTTGGCCAGCGCAACCATCGCCCTCGGCACCGTGGCTTCGGCATCGGCCGCGCCCATCGAAGATCCGGCCCTCCCTGTCCCCTGGGCCGGCAGCAGTTCCGGCAGCGCCGACTTCTTCTACCCGCACGACGGCCAAAACTCCGGATCCACCGACCTCGCGAACACTGTGGGCCTGGCTCCGTTTGACCTGCTGTGCAGGCTGCTCACCGGCGAGCCGCTACTGGCCTGCATCCCACACGATTTGTGACCCCATGGGTGGGTCGAAGCTGACGACACACCTCGTGTTCTCGGCCACCACCAATTCGGTTGTGTCACACACAAACACGACATGATCACGCGGTAACGTCCCCTCGTCCGGCCTGCTGTCCAACTCCCTCGTCGATCAGGGATTCCGGTTGGAGTACCAGCATGGCGGGGAGCAGTTGGTCCCACGTGGTGGCCGGAAGCTCGTGGCCGATGCCGGTCAGGGAAAGCAGGTTGGCGCCGGGGATCTCTCGAGCCATGGCCTGTCCGTTGCCGTACGGAAAGAACGGGTCATCGGTGCCGTGGACGACGAGGGTCGGCACGGCGATGTCGCCCAGACGCTCCCGCCAGCGGTCGCCCGCCTCGACAAACGCCAGGTTGCGCATGCCGGAGGCCATGTTGGTGGTGCGGTCGACCATTCGGGTCGCCTGCCGCCGCGACTCCTGTTCGTCGAATCCGTGTGCGCCCGCGCGTATCCGGGACAGTTCGACGCCGTAGTCGATCACCGCCGCCCGGTCGGACCAGTCCGGGTCGCGCGCCTCGGCAAAGAACTCCATGACCCGGTCCGAGTGTTCGGGCAGATCCGAGTCCGCCGGGCCCGGGGACGTCGGACGGGTGTTGATCAAGGTCAGCGCCGACACACGGTCGGGGTGGTCGAGCGCGGCAAGCTGACAGATCCATCCGGCCACGGAGAAGCCCGCCAGGTGGGCTCGCGGAAGTTCGAAGACATCCATCAGTCCGATGATGTCCGAGGCCAAGTCACGGAGGCTGTAGCCGGGAGAGCCCGTCGCATAGGCAGTCGACCGGCCCGTGTCGCGGATGTCATACCGCAGGACGAACCGGCCGGCGACGGCAAGCCGGTCGCAGAACCGGTCTTCCCAGAACAGTCTCGACGTGCACGGCAGCAGCACCGGCGGCTGTCGCCGATCCCCGAATGTGGTCACACACAGGTCGACGTCACCGACGGCGACCAGGTGCTCGGGCGATCGTTCAACATGAAGCGGCATGTCGACTCCTCTGCGGTTTCATCTCTCGCAAGAAGAGACCAGTTCCGCGGCCGTAACTCATCGGTCCCGGGGTCTCTTCATGACCAGCGACGCCACCTCAAGTCATGATCACGAAGTCCTGCTGGAGTACTACCCGAGCGGGGTCACCGCAATGCCCAGGCTGCGCAGCGCGCTCGCCGCGGCGCCGGCCCCACACATGCCGTGCACGCCGGCGCCCGGTGGGGTGGAGGCCGAGCACAGGTACATCCCGTCGACGCCGGTCGCGTACGGGTCGGCGGCGAACAGGGGGCGCCCGATCATCTGCAGCGGCGTGTTGGCACCTCCCCCGATGTCGCCGCCGACATAGTTCGGGTTATAGCTCTCGTACCCGGTCGCACTCGTGGAGTGTGCGGCGACGATCAGGCTGCGGAAACCGGGTGCGTAGGACTCGATCTGGTCGAGCACGACCTCGGTGGCGTCCCCCTCGTACCCGGCAGGAACGTGCGCATAGGCCCAGATCGGATGCACTCCGTCGACCGATCTGGTCGGATCGGCCAGGTACTGCTGTCCGACGAGCACGAACGGCCGCTCCGGCATCCGACCGGCCACCACCTCGGCCTCGGCGGCCGCCACCTCGCCGGCGTCGCCGCCCAGGTGCACGGTGCCTGCCCTGCGTGCGGACTCGTTGGTCCACGGGATCCCTTGCCGCACGGCAATATCGACCTTGAAGGCGGCCGGACCGAAAGCGAACGAGCGGTACCGGCGCGCGCGTCGCCCGCCGAGCCGGTCCCCGAGGATCTCGGCGACCGCGTGCGGGGTCGTGTCGAACAGGGTCACGTCGGCCCTGGGCAGATCCGCGAGCGAGGTGACGCGTGCGTTGCACTCGATCGTCCCGCCACGCTCGGCCAACACGGACGCGAGCGCCGACGTGATCGCCTGCGACCCGCCCTCGGCCACCGGCCACCCGTGCCGATGACCGGCGGCCACCAACATCACGCCGACGGAGGCCGACAGCGGCCGGTTCAGCGGCTGGAACAGGTGCGCCGCGCACCCCATGAGCAGCGCCCGCGCCTGGGGCGTGCGGAACGCCTTCACCAGCACGGTGGCGGGGAGCCCTGCTCGCAGGCCGAACCTCGCCAGCGCCACCGGATGTGAGGGCATCCGCAACAACGGACCGAGCACGTCGGGGGCGAGGTCGTCGAAACGCGTCGCGATCGGTCCGAACACCCGTCGCCAGGCGTTCCTGTCGACCCCCATCCCGGCCGCGGTGCGGTCCACGTCGCCCACCAGCACGCCGGCCGAACCGTCTTCGAGCGGATGCACGAGGTCCACCTCGGGCCACCGCCACCGCAATCCGTGCTCGACGAGCGGAAGGGACGCCAGATACGGCGAGGCGACGCCGAAGGGGTGCACCGCCGAACAGACGTCGTGCAGCAGGCCGGGCACCGTCAGCTCGCTCGTACGGGCCCCACCGCCCGGCGTGTCGGCAGCTTCCAGCACCTGCACCTTCAGCCCGTGACCGGCCAGCCGGACCGCGGCCGCCAACCCATTGGGCCCGGATCCGACCACGACAGCGGTCCTCGAACGCGTCATGTCAGCGATCTCGACCACCCCCGGCGACCCGCACCGGCATGTCTGCGGCCCAGGGTTGGCGGTTGACCATGTCCGCGACCCGCACGGTGCCCCGCTCGAATTCCCCTGTGGCGGCGTCCAACAGGCGGTACGCCTGGGTCTGCCGGTGGATCGGCTGGGCATCCAAGACGAGCACTCGCAGGTCACCCGGTTCGAAGTGGCATCGGTCCTGCAGCGCCGCGACCAGTTGCTCGGAATGCAGGTGGCCGTCTCCGAAGTTCCAACCGAGCAGGACTCCTGCCGCTGTCTCCCCGTCGAGTTCCACGTAGTTCACCCCGGGCCGATCCCCGATGAGTCGGGGCAGCAGGGCAGCGTGTGCCCGACCGTGGGTGTGGATCGCGCGAAACGCGAAGCCGGTGAGCCGGGTGACCCGGGCCTGGTCCTCGCCGCCGTAGATCTTCTCCAACTGACGGTGCGGCAGCATCGCCGCGCGGATCGTGTTGTCGGTCAACTTCTGCTCGCCGGCGGGCGAGAGGCACCAGACCGACGTGTCCCAGTTTCCTGCGTAGTAGCGCATGCCGAACAGGAAGGAGATCCGCCGCGGGAAGAGATTGCCCAGGATCACGAGAAGGAAGCTCACGGCGGGGATCAGCAGGACGACGGGATGAGCAAGGTCGCTCACGCCCAGGTCGGCATGGCTCACGAACAGCACCAGTACGGCGAAGATCATGAATACGTTCCACTCCAGCGGCGTCCCCATCGGGATCGTCACGATGATGTGCAGGTGGAACAGGATCATCACGATGGCGGCGACGGTCGTGACGGTGCCGCCGCCCGAGCAGATCAGCACCAGCGGAACGAAGAACTCGATCACGGTGCCGCCGTGGGCAAGTAGCTTCGAGAGCGCGGACGGACGCAGGTCCTCGGGATACGAACGGGTGAACAGGTGCTTGACGCGCTTGGTGCGCCACAACGGGCTGTTCGCCTCCATGGCCTGCACGACCGACGGGAAGTGCACGTTGACCTTCGAGACCGCCGCTCCCCACCAGATGCACAGCAGCACGAACTTGGCGACGACCATGGAGTCGGGGAACGGGAGCAGGAAGGTCACGGCGATCGCTCCGTAGACCTCCGCGCGGGCGGCCAGGAAGATCGTTTGGTCACGCAGTCCGACGAGACCGAGCACCACCAGCACGACCGCCACCTTCTGCCAGGGCAGTTGTTCGGTGTCGGGCGCGGTCGCGGAGAGCAGGGCCACCACCAACGAGACGAGCAGGGCGACGTACAGCACGACGTCGACGATGCCGCGCCGACTACCGGAGGTGAGCGGAACCCGCCCCGAGCACGGAGGCAACCGGATGGTTCCGGGTCGCAACCAGTAGAGGAAGGAGCCCAGTGGCGGCAGGAAGCGCAGGTTCAACGGTCCGAAACCGCAACCCAGCCCGGTGACTTCGAAAAGGATGCACCACAGCACGACCTTCTGCCAGACCACCGGCAGCGCCCACCACTGCCCCACGTCGAGGAGTCCGTCCACTCCTGGTGTGCTCATCGCGAACAGCGCGCCGCCGAGGACGAACAGGGCGATCTTGACGAGATAGCCCACGTACACCACGTCGGGCGTCCCGAAGCCCTGGGAGAGGAAATTCTCGGACAGGATGCGCATCTGGACGGGCCGGTCGCCGCGGCGCAACTCGTCCGCGTCGACGTCCGGTTCCACCGGTTGCAGGAATCCCATGCGTCCTCCGAACCATTGACCGAACCGGCGCGTGCCGGTCCGGTTGGCGACCGGGCCTATGGGTGGCCGGTCCTGACCGCCGAAGATAGGCTTTGTAGACACTTCTCCACAAGTGCCTACCAGAACATTTTCATCGCCCTGACCACCCGGCCCCGCCGGTCTAAGATGCGATTGCGTCCTGGGACGTGTCCTACGATCGGGCGGAGATGACCCCCCACTCCAACACCGTGCGCGACCGCATCCTCGACGCCGCCGAGGCGTGCCTGGCACGCGACGGGATCCGCCGCACCACCGTGCGCGCCGTGGCCAAGGAGTCGGGCGTCAGCCGCGCCTACCTGTACCGGTTCTTCCCCGACAAGCCGGCGCTGTTGTCCGCGGCGCTGATCCGCCGGGGCGCGGACTTCTGGGCGGACGCCGCCCATCGGATCGAGCGTCAGGACAGCGTGGCGGCCATGCTGACCGAGGCCGTCGTGTTGTCCCGACAGGAACCGCTCGGGCCCTTGGCGATTGACCTGTCCATCCGGGAACCACACGAGTACGCCGAGATCATGGGGACCTACGCACAGGACGTGGTCGCGCAACTCTCCGACTTCTGGGTGGACCGGATGCGCGACGCCAGGGAGCGGGGACTGATCCGCGAGGATCTGGACCTGACCGGGGCGGCGGAGTGGCTGATCCGGATGCTCGTCTCCCTGGTGGGCACCCCCGGTTCGGCCGTCGACGTGGACGACCGCGCGGCGCTGTTGAGCTACCTGCAGACCTACCTGGATCCCGTGTTCGCTCCCCCGACCTGACGGCCGAATCCGGCTGTGCCCGTCGCCGAACAGTCGGAGGCGTCTTCGCACGCGGGTCAGGCGCAGGCACCGCTGACCGTTGCTGCAGCGCAGGCCACCTTGCAAAATGAAGGCGTGCAGCAACGCTTCGGTGAGGTGACGACGACCGACGGCAACAGCCTGGCGTACGCCTCGATCGGCGCCGGCCGGCCGCTGGTATACGTCTCCGGCTGGCTCAGTCATCTGCAGCTGAGCTGGGAGCTGCCAGAGGAACGGGCGTTCTACGAAAGTCTGGCGCAGGGCTGTCGGCTGGTGCGTTACGACCGCGCAGGGTGTGGGCTGTCGGCGCCATCGACACGGTCGCCGTCGATGGCATACGAGCTCGATCAACTTGCCGCGGTCGCCGCGAACCTCGGTCCGGAGCCCTTCGACCTGATCGGCACCTCGATGGGCGCATTGGTCGCGGTGGCATGGGCGGCGGCGCACCCGGACACCGTCCGTCGGATGGTGCTCTACGGCGGCTGGGTGTCCGGCGCGAATATTTCCCCGCCCAGCGCGCGCGAGCACGTCCTCGGGCTGGTCGAGTCGCATTGGGGACTCGGCTCGGACGTGCTCACCGAGATCTTCGCTCCCGACGTCGGTGCCTCGGCGCGCGAGAAGTTCGGTCGCTACCAGCGGGCCTGCTCGACCGCCGCGACGGCCCGGGCGCTTCTGGCGATGAGCTACCAGCTCGATGTCAGCGACCTACTCGCTCAGGTGCGCACCCCGACGTTGGTGGTGCACCGAGCCCACGACCGGGCCGCTCCCGTCGAGCAGGCCGCAGCACTCGCCGACGGCATCGCCGGTGCGCAGCTCACGGTGCTGCCCGGCCGCTCCCATCTGCCGTACGCGGGTGACGCCGACGCGGTTGTGGCGACGGTTCGCCGCTTCCTCGGCCTGCGGGTCTCGCGGCGGGGCGCCCGAACGTTGACCGCCCGGCAGAGCGAGGTCGCGGCGCTGATCAGCGACGGGTGCACGAACCGCGAGCTCGCCGCGCGGCTTGGCATCGATGAACGGTCCGCCGAGGGTCATGTCGAACGGATCCGCCTACGCCTCGGGTTCCACTCGCGAGCCCAGATTGCTGCGTGGTACGCCGCCCGGCGCAACCGGCCGGATTCGGCGGAGTGAGGTAGTTCCACGCCTGACAGACCTGACGGTGTCGCGCATCGTTGTGAGATCAACAGCAACGAGACACCGCAGGAGCAGACATGATCGACAGGACCACCACCACCCCGTCAGCGACCGGCTTCGAGGCGCACGGCGGCCGGGGCCGGTTCAATGCCGCATTCTTCAAGGTCATGGGCCCGTATTTGGAGTGGAACCTCCGCCCACGCAAACGAAGCGTGTTCGCCGGGCTTCCGCGCGAGGTCGTCGAGATCGGGCCCGGTGTCGGCGCCAACCTCCGCTACCTCCCGGCCGGCGGCGCCCTCGTCGCCATCGAACCGAACCGGTACATGCACGGCCGGCTGCACGCCGCGGCGCGCCGCCACAGCGTGAAGCTCGACCTGCGCGAGCGCACGGCCGAGCAGACGGGACTCCCCGACCACAGTGTCGACACCGTGATCTCCTCGCTCGTGCTCTGCTCGGTTCAGGATCCAGTGGCCGTGCTGACCGAAATCCGGCGCATCCTGCGCCCCGGCGGCACCTTCCGCTTCGTCGAACATGTCGTGGCCAGGAGCGGCACACCGACCCGTGCCGCGCAACGGTTCCTTCGTCGTCCGTGGGCCTGGACCTTCGAGGGCTGCTCGTGCGAACGAGACCTGGAGCATTCCGTGCGTGCCGCCGGATTCGAGGGCGTCACCGTGGACCGCTACCGGGTTCACACCCCGTTCCTTCCGTTCAACACTCACATCGCCGGCACCGCGAAGGCGTGACGCCGGCGTGGGATCATTTTGATGTGAGTGCTGGGGCTACTGCCGCGGCCTGGGCCGAGCAGCAGATCGCTTCTGTGCGCGACGATCCGGCAGGCCGGATCGCGCTCATGCAGCGCTGCTACTACGGCCCCTACGGCAAGGCCCCGCGGCATCTCCCGTTCCGACGGGCCGCGATGTCGTTCATGCGATGGCAACTCCGACGAGGTTTGCTGCAACCGCTGTCCAGCGACGATCCCGGCAGTCCATGGTGGCGTGCGGTGAACGAGCGCATCCTTCGTGACGGGTGTGAGGCGGTGGCCCTGAGCGGGGACTTCACCGGGCCGTCCTCCTCGCGGACGGTTGACTTCTGGATGTCCTTCGCCGATTACCCGACCGCTCGGGCCTGGTATCGGGCACACAACGGGAGCGTGGTCGCTGCCTACCTCGAGCACCGCGACCAGGCGGAGGCCGAGAACGAGGCTGAGCGCTTCTTCATGAACGTCGTGCTCTGCCGGGTGTTGTACAGCCACGCCCTCGTCGCGGCCCCCCGAATCTCGCTTGGATGGCTACGCCCTCTCGCCCCGTTCCTCGGCGACCCGAGACTGGGCATGACCGGGATCTTCCTACAGCTCTCTCGCGTGCTTCCGGACGAGTACCCACTCGGCGAGGGGGTGCGGTCCTACCTCGATGCCGAGCTCGGATTCGGCCGACTCCTGGACTACGGGGTGATCATCCCAAGGGTGCAGCAGCTCTATGAGTGGTCATCTCACGAGCTGGCAGCGCCGGGCCTGCTGGACTGTATCCGCGACGGAGCCCTCACCTACGCATGGCCATTCGAGGACCGCGATGTCTGGCAGCCCCCGAAGTCGTTCACCATCCAGATGGCGCAACGGGCGCTCCGGCCAGAGCGACGTGTCTGAGCGGCCGCAACACCTGGCGCCCACCCAAACCGGCCATCGACCGACTGATCTCATTGCCACCAATCCTGTTGTGGCCCTTATCGACCGCTGGCGACGCGCTCAGGCTAGCCAGTCATGGCACCGATGGCCCCCGTGAAGTAGGGCACCAGCCAGATCGTCCACACGACCAGGCTGAACTGGTGGAACTTCGCCTTCTCGGAGGGGCGATCGCGGAGCAGGACAACGACGGCCCACACCAGGTGAATGGCCATGAGCACGATCGCCAAGGCTCCGGTGACGATCATGATCTGGTCGAAGGTGGATGTTCCGGATTCCGGTGACTCGTCGGAGATTTGGCTCATCAGGAAGGTGCCGGTGGCATCGCAGACCAAGCCGAGCGCGAAGGCGCCGGCATGCCACCACTTCAGGGTCTTCTGGATGCGTTCCGACCACACGCCGATGGAGTAGAAGACCAGGGCAAACGTGATGACGATGATCGCGGTGGCCAGCATGCCTCGAGACTAACCGTGGCCTGTTGCCCATCCGCGACGCCTCGCCGCCATCGCTCGGTACGAGTACATCGGGGCCGTTCCGAGACTGAGACAGGGACCGCCAAGCGCGATTTCATGCCATGGCCTGCGTACCGATCCGTGGATCGACGGACGCTACCCTCGTCGCTGCCGGGTGATTGGCCCGGTTCCGCTCGTTATCTGGAGGTGGCGCTGTGAGTGCGTTGTCGAACCCGAACACGATCCCGCCCTACGCCACCCTGCCCGACCTGCCCCTCGACGAGGCCGACCGCGCCGAGCTCAGTCGGCAAATCTGGGATCAGCTGATCACCGGCCGAAGCGACGCCGACGATTTCATCGACATCTACGGCGACGACTACGATCTCACCGACGAGCAGCTCGGGGCGGCGTTCGACGCGCTCCGCACAGCCCGGCTGCGCCAGCAGACGGAGATCGGCGCGTACACCTCCCGCACGATCGCCGCGTTCGAGGAGCTCAACGCCAATGGCGTGGTCGCCCGTGCGGACTTCTCCTGCTGCGGCACCTGCGCGTCCGGCGAGATCTGGGGCGAGCGCGACGACAGCCGCCACTGGAAGGGCTACGCCTACTTCCACCAGCAGGACACCGACCGTCTCGTCGAGGACGGCGAGACCTACATCGGCTACGGCGCGTTCCCGTCCGAGGACTTCGACGAGGCCGCCTACGGCGCGCTCAGCGATGACGCGAAGGAAGCCCTCTACACGGCCGACGTGACGCGCCTGCTCGACGACGTGATGTTTCCCGTCCTCCGCAGGCACGGCATCGAGCCGGAATGGGACCGCGACCTGGGCACGCGGGTGCTGCTCAAGAACGCCGACTGGTACGACCCGATCCAGCCGTAGCGCGCTCCATCGGCAGTCCGGACGGAGGCGGCATCTCCCACGGCGAAGGTTGCGCCGACCCGCCGCCCGACGAACGCAGCGCCGCACCCCGACGCCTCGTTGTCGGTGCCCCTCCGGTGGCCCACCCCTTCGAGAGTCGGTGCCCGAGCGGCAAGAGCCACCACGTGAGCGCCACCACCAGAACCCCCGATATCAGCGCGACACTCGCCGGCTTGGGCCAGCTGCTGAGTATCGGGGACAGCGTGAAGGAGAGGACGAGACTGCAGGGAAAGACACAGCAGTAGGTGACCATCGCCTGACGCCACCTGACGGGCGCCCGTGGTCGGCTCACAGTGACGAGAATCCGTCGCGCCAACTCGACCAGCGCGGTCTCCAGCCGAATTCTCGAGCGCGTGCGTTCGACACCGGGCGCCCGCTGTGCGTTCCGACCAGCGCTTCCCGCTCGATCTGGCCGTCGACCGCTCGTGCGAACCGAGGAGCCCACTCGAGGGTCTCGGCCGGGTCGTCGTCGACGACATTCACTGGACCCACGGGCCAGTCGAGGGCGGCGACGGTGGCGGCGACCGCGTCGTCCACATGCAGGAACGAGGTGACCGCCAGTGCGGGGTGCCAGGTTCCAGCGCGAGCCGCCTCGGCATGTAGCCCCGTCCGCGAGTACCAGGTGTTCGGCCCGTAGAGGGTTCCGTAGCGAAGGATCGTGGCCGGTGCGGACTCGGACATCGCCTGCTCGAGAGCCATCACGCCTTCGACGGTGATGCTCCGCGGCGGTGCCGCCTCGACGTCCAGTGGTGTGTCCTCGGTGGCCGGCCCGACGCCGTCCGCGTAGGCCCACGCAATGCTCTGGGCGAGGACCCTGCGCACGCCTGCCGCCCGGATCGCGTTCGCCAGGTTCCTGCTGCCCTCCGTGCGCAGGCGCGCATTGGCTCCGCTGCTTCCCCCGGACAGATCCGTCAGCTGATGGATCACCACATCGGGCCCGGCGTCGGCGACGGCGGCAGTCAGCGCCGCCGGATCGAATACATCCACGACGACGCCGTCGGCCCCCAGCCGCCGCAAGCCGTCGATGCGGTCTTCCCTGCGGGTGGTCGCCACCACGGTGTGACCGGCGTCCCGGAGCGCGGGCACCAACGCCCGGCCGATGACGCCCGTTCCGCCTGCCAAGAAGATTCTCACTGCTCCAGACCATCCTTTCCGCTGTCGACAGACTTCACTCTATTTTCGAAGTGGTCCAGCAAGAAGGTCCAATACACGCCGCCTGATATGGGCCAATTGGCGCTCGCCGCCAATCGGCTGTTGTCCAGCCTGGCGACATCCTCCGGCGAGGGCGTCGGTCAGCGCGCGGCGCGGGCGCGGCGGGCACCGCGCCTGCGCTCCCGCTCGAGACTCCAGAGGTAATGGTCGAAGTCGACCTCCATCGTGTGCCGCGGCGAGTTGTAGAACCGCCGCTTGGCGCGATCGTGCTCGGCCGTCATCTGCGACCGGATCTCGGCGTCGGGCGGCGGTAGGTACCGGCCTGCGAGGGTCTCCGCGATCCACGCGCTCTGCGCCTCGGCGAGCGGCATCACCGCGCCGAGCGGCTGCAGGAGCCCGACGAAGTACAGGCCGGGGAGATCCGGGTGCACAGTTCGCTTCCACAGCGGCAGGTCGTTCTCGGGGGCAGCGACGAGCTCCGGGTCGAAGAACGGAAAGCTCACCCGGTAGCCGGTGGCCCACACGATCAGGTCGGCCCGGGACCGGGTCCCGTCCGCGAAAACAACTGTGTCGCCTTCGAACCGATCGATCTTCGGACGTGGGCTGATCGCTCCGGCCTGCAGCCGCGCGCGGATCTGCTCGGACTGCACCGGGTGCGCTTGACCGGGCCGATGCGTCGGCTGCGGGAGCCCGTAGCGGGTCAGGTCACCCGCCGTGAGGGCGGAGACGCGGAGCCCGGCCGAGATCACCCAGCCCGGCGTCCATCCCGGCATCGCCACTCGGTCGGCGGGCTTGCCGAGCAGCATCTTGCGCATCACCCAGTGGCTGCGCCGCACCGACATCGTGGTGCTGCGCGCGACCTTGGACGCCTCGACCGCGATGTCGAGGCCCGAGTTCCCCATGCCAACGACCACCACGTCGCGGCCGGCGAGCTGATCGGCGGTGCGGTAGTCGTGGGAGTGGATCTGCTCGCCGGTGAAGCTCCCAGGAACCGGGTCCGGCCAGCGGGCGTCCCAGTGGTGCCCGTTCGCCACCAGCACGGCGTCGTAGGTCTCCACGCGCTCGCCGGCCGGGCCGGTCGTACGCACCGACCACCTGCCGTCCGGGGTCCGCTCGACCTGCTCGACGGTGGTGCCGAAGGTGATGAGGTGGCGGAACCCGAAATGCTCTACGTAGGACTCGAAGTAGGCTCGGACCTGGTCGTGCCGCGCGTAGGGCGGATAGTCGGCGGGCATCGGGAAGTCCGAGAACGCCATCCGCGGGCAGGACGTGTTGATCTCCAGCGTCTCGTAGCAGGCGGACACCCCGTTCGGGTTGTCGTAGACCCAGTTGCCGCCGATCACGCTGCCCTGCTCGAAGCAGTCGAACGGGATTCCGGCGACGTGCAGCGCCTTGACCGCGGCGATGCCCGACGATCCCGCACCGATCACGCACACGCGGGGCAGGGACTCGACGGCAGGAGCCGGGGTGGTGGCGACCGGGGCGCTCCGCCGGGGTTTGACGAAATTGGGCATGGCGGCCATGTTCGCACGAGGCCAGCCACCGATATGGGGATTGCGAGACCCGCGCACCGCCGGGAACGAGAGGCACCCGCAGCCGACCGGGCGTGGCGTCGCGGCGCAGCACCGGGAGGTCCAGCCCGCCCCGGTCTGGGACGGGCTGGACCTCGTGGTGGCGGACTCGCTTGAGCGCTAGGGCGTTGAACGCTAAGACATCGAGGCGAAGCCGGCGCCTGCCCAGACCGCGAGCAGCCCGACTCCGCCAATTCCTGCGATGGTGCCGATCTGGCCGAGCTGTTCGTCTGAAGAACCCATGGATGTACTCCTTTGTCGATGGTCGGGTTGTCGTACCAGCGCGAAAGCGAAATGCGTTGCGCGACTGGACGGCGCCACATTCATACATGCCCTTTCCCCGGCTCGCATTCCTACACGTCGGAGCGGCACTGGGTAGGGTGGGCTTCGTGCCGTTACGACGACCTCTGCTGCCCGCCACCCGCCACACCCGGACGCTGCTCCTCGCCGCGATGATCGCGATGCCGATGGCGTCCGGATTCTCGGCATCGGCCCTCGCTTCGGCCCCCGCGGTCCCCGCGGCCCCCGCGGCTCCCGCGGCCCCGGAGCGGCAATCCGTCAGCGAGCGCTACGCGGCCACCGGCATCCACGCCGTCACATCGGTCGCGGTGCCCGGGTACCAGGTGTTCCACCCCGCCGACATCGCCACCAGCACCAACCGCTATCCGGTGGTCACCTTCGGCAACGGAAGCTACGCGACGTACGAGCAGTACGAGGCGTTGCTGCGTCACCTGGCCTCCTGGGGCTTCGTCGTCGTGGTCGCCGACAGCAGCGTCACCGGCGACGGCACCGAGATCCTGGCGGCAGCGCGCTACATCCTCGCGCAGAACGACAACCCCGAGAGCGTCTTTCACGATCGCATCGACGTCGCTCACGTCGCCGCCGTCGGACATTCGCAGGGCGCCGGGGGCTCGATCAATGCCAGCACCAACTCCGACGGACTCATCACCTCCACCGCCGTGCTCGACCTGCCCGACCCCTGGTGGGCCAGTCGACCCGTCGACGTGATCGACGTGGCCCGACTGACGGGACCGGTGTTCTACCTGACCGGGTCCGACGATCCGGTCTCGACGGCCATACCGCAGGCCGCCTATCACGCCGTGAGCCCGGTGCCCGCGGCCCGCGGCCGCCTGCTGGGCGTGGGGCACAACTGGCCCACCGACGGAGGCGGATTCCGCGGCTACCTCACCGCGTGGCTGCGCTTCACCCTCACCGGCGACACCGACGCCGCGCGCGCCTTCGTCGGTCCGGCACCGGAGCTGTTGGCCGACCCGCGGTGGGACGGGACTGCGGTCGAGGGTTGGTGAATCGACAGCCTCATGAGTTCCGAATCAGCGGCTGCACGTGAAGTGATCGCCAGCTTCGCGCAGTGGAGCGCGGATGGGCGTTTCTCCGCACTGCGACACTTGGTGCCTGAGGATGGCGACGGACCCCTGCTGGCCTCATTTCTGCTCGCGGTTGCGGCCGATGTGTCAGAAGACGACTTGGTGAGGATCGCGGCGGTGAGTGTCTTCGAGATCCTTCGGATCGATGACGATTCCCTTGCCGAGAGATGCCGCGGAGCGCTGATCCACCTGGCCCGGACGGACGACGATTGGGATGTCCGCAACGCTGCCGGTTGCGCGGTGTTCGACCTTCCTGGTGCCGAGCATGAACTCGAGGTGATGCGCTCCGTCATCGCAGCGGAGCAGGAGGGCTTTGTGCGCGAGAATGTCGGAGCCGCACTGGACATGTTCCTACGGCGCCCGTGATTCCGCTTAGTTCTATCCGTTGGACACCCGAACGCACACCCACCGCCACACCAAGTTTCAGATCAGTTGCGCGGCACGTTCTGCCATCATCACGCAGCCAAGGTACGTGTTGCCCGCAGGCAGCACTGGCATCGCCGAGGCGTCCACGACCCGCAGGCCCTCGACCCCGCGCACGCGGCAGCGTGCGTCCAGGACGGCATCCGGGTCTCCGTCCGGACCCATCGCGCACGTACCGCCCAGGTGTGCATAGCTGATCACGCCGCCGTCGACCAGGCCGGCCGCGGCGCCCTCGACGCTCAGGTCGGTCATCGGCTGGACGCGGGTGGCACCGAGTTCCGCGAACGGCCCGGTCGACTCCAGTGCGGCAATGCGACCCAGGATCCAGTCGAGGCGTTCCAGATCGTGCGCTGTCAGTGTCGGCATCGCCACATCCGGTTCGACGTCAGGATCGACCGAGGAGATCCGTACCGTTCCCCGCCCGGTGACATCGAGCAGGTACGGGACGACCGAGAAGTACGCGCCGTCGGCGGTCGGTTCGCCGATCGGCAGGTTCAGAACGTGGAAGTCGATGGTGTCCGACTGCGGCGTGCTGCCCACCCACACCGGCTGGACCGGACCGCCGCGCAGCGGCCCGCCGCCCGCGTGGTGGTAGACCAGCGGGAAGCCGAGGTGGTCCTGCAGGTTCGCCCCGACCCCCGGTACGTCGGCGACGACGGGGATCCCGAGGCCGTCGAGCAGATCCCGCGGGCCGATGCCCGAGCGCTGCAGCAGCGCGGGTGAGCCGGTCGCGCCGGCGCTGACGATGATCTCGCCGGCGGACAGTTCCCGGCCGTCGGCGGTGCGGATGCCCCTTGCCCGTCCCTCCTCGACGAGGATCCGGTCCACGGTCACCCCGGTCTCGATGGTCAGGTTCGGTCGCGACCGGACTTCCCTGGTCAGGTACGCCTGGCTCACGGTCAGCCGCTCGCCGTCTTCGGACACCGTCAGCGGGAAGATCCCGACGCCCGGGAGTTGCCGGGGGTTGTTGACGTCGTCGACCCACTGCACGTCGAGTTCCCGCAGTCCTGCGAGGAACGCCCGCTGGGATTCGGTCTGCTGGTCCGGGGTGGAGCGGCGCACGACGAGTGGCCCAGCGGAGCCGTGCAGCTCCGAGGCGCCGCAGTCCAGATCGTTCTCCATGGCACGGAACGTCGCCAGGACGTCGGGCCAGCTCCACCCGTCGAGCCCCCGCGCGGCCCACGCGTCGTAGTCGGCCGGCTGACCACGCATCGTGGCGAGGTAGTTCACGGCCGAGGTGCCGCCCAGGACGCGCCCGCGCACCATCTGGACCGTGGCGTGCCCGGCCTGCATCGGGAACGCCCGAGCGAAAGGTGTTCCGGCCCAGACGTCTCCCGCCGAGGTGGGCCGTAGAACGGAGTCGTCGTACGTCGCATCGTCCGGGCCCTGCTCCAGTAGCAGGACGCGCCGCTCCGGGTCCTCCGACAGCCGTGCGGCCAATACCGCACCGCTGGTACCCCCGCCTACGACGATCACATCCGCGTCCATTGCCACCCCGTCTCGACTCGCTCCGCCATTGCTTCATATTGCTCGACTCGGTCACATTAACGGCGGCCTTGTGGTCGGCGGATGTGTTCGAGCATGAACCCTGCGCAACCTTGGCATCGACACCCCATCGCCCGGTCGTGCGACCGGGCGAAGCGCGGGAAGGGCGGCGCGGCCGGAACCACCTCGGCACTCGACGAACGAAACTGTTAGACAGAAAGATTGGATTAACGGACTGATCTCCCCACCACCGCGCACACGGCCCA
This sequence comes from Rhodococcus sp. NPDC055112, assembly GCF_053607505.1. Taxonomy (NCBI): domain Bacteria; kingdom Bacillati; phylum Actinomycetota; class Actinomycetes; order Mycobacteriales; family Nocardiaceae; genus Rhodococcus; species Rhodococcus sp. NPDC055112. The sequence goes on along the minus strand of NZ_JBSGTR010000011.1, from coordinate 78,893 downwards.
GCAGAGGTCTTGTCGTCCAGCTGTGTGCGGACCGGGCTCCGGAATCGAATCACCGGAAGTAGGACGCGAAGTCGATGAAAGGAACCTGGCCGGTGGGGCTCGACCTCACGGCGTCGGCAACCGCCGACGGAATGGGAGCCCAGTAGGCAGGCATCGCGGCCGCCAGGGAGGGCTTCAATATGTAGAGCAGGGCGAAGTTCACTATCCAGAGCGGCGGCGCCATCGACATGCCGACCTCCGAACTCACACCCCCCTTGGTGTTGGTCACCAGTTGAGCCGCACCCGAAATCTGTTGCGATGCGAAGCCATACACCGCTTGCACCGTGTACGCCGACCGATAGAGCGCTATCAGGGATTGGGTCGCACCGTTGTTCCTCATCCAGGTGCCCACAAACCCGCCGGGAGCGATCAAGGAGTTCACCTGCCGCGTCGGCGCGTCCGCGTTGGCCGGACTCTCCAGCAGTCCGCTGGTGTTCACGTAGAGCCCGTAGCTGGCCAGAACCGACGGGGTGGGGTCGCCGTCGACGTTGGAATAGAGGGGGCGGCCGTTCGTATTGGTGAGGATGCGGGCACATGCATCGATCACCTCGGCAGCGTCGCGGCTGCCGCCGACTCCGCCGCCCGTGATGAGGTCGCGATACTGCTGGTCGGATAGGGCGTCAGCCCTGTTGAGCCCCACCTGGCCCGCGATCTCGTCCGCCGCTTGCTGACCGAGCGGCTGGTTGAGCTGACCCGGACTGGTCATCTGCGTCGGCGCCAGGCGCTCGTAGCCGGGTGCCCCGGCGAAGGGAATCGCGAAACCTGTGTCGGCAGCGTCTGCCGCTGGTTCGCCGCTGGCTGTCTGGGTAGCTGCCAGGGAGAGGAGGCACACTCCGATCAGCGCCAGTACCGAGGTGATCCTGCGGTGGGGGGTTGCTGCGCGCCGATGCCCCGGACCCGCGAAACCTATGCCGCGCATACGTCAACCTCCCAGAACACCATCGGGCGAGGCCACACAAGCTTGCGTCTCAGTCAAACGCCGTGACTGACGCCGTGTCAAGACCTGCCCGAAGCCCCCTGTTCCGAACGGGATCGCAGCAGCTGCATCCGGTGCTACGCCAGAAGTTCTTGACCTGGAAGGATTCCCAGGCCGCCGGTAGCCAGGGACCTGATGTCGTCGACGGATCGCAACGCATGTATCAACTCCGGCGGCGGACTCACGTGCAATGTCGGGAAGTCGCGTTCGCCCAATTCCGGCCGTACCGGCCACGCCAGCCGCTCGACGTCGAGGTCGAACTGTGCGTCGACACCCGCCTTGTTGCCTCGAGCGTCGAGTCGATGCCAACGCCCCTCCAGGCTGACGGCCACGAGCCCGTGCAGCATGTAGTACCCGTCATCGACGAGCCACTGGTAGCACAGCGCGGTCGGAATCCCACCGATCCGCAATAGAGCCGCGAGGAGATGAGACTTGGCGTAGCACAGCCCGACTCGGCTCTCGAGGACCTCGCCGGCCGTCACCGTCACGCGGGGATCGTCAGCGTCCCACGAATGCGCGACTTCGTCCCGGACGAACTCGAACGCCCTTCGGGCGTAGTCCGATCGGTCGACCGATTCGCCGAGCAGACGGTCGGCGATCGACCGCACACCCGGGTCGTCCGTCTGTACGACGTCATCACCGAACAGATAGTCGGCCACCGGCGCGAGGGCCTGCAACTCCGGAACCTTCGAGTCGGCCATCTTGATCTGTCTCCGCTCTACGCAGGTCTTGGGTCGGACAACCTCGGGCCGCCGAGATCAGAAGTGAGAGATGGCGATCAGGGGCTGTGGGGCTGAGGGTGCGGCCGGGCTCGTCATCCCTCGTTCCTCGCCACCTCGGCCAGTTGGTCGAAGGTCCGCACGAGGACCTCGCGTCGCCGCTCCTTGTGCCCCGGCACGGGCTCCAGCCCGTCGATCGCCCCGTCCCAGACAGCCAGGAACCGATCCTTCCAGCCGGCGATGGTCTCCGGGTCGGGCAGGCTGACCCCGACGTAGGGCTGCTGCGCGATCAGGTGGAGCAACTCCAGGTTGCACGGCACCGCGACGCCCCAGTATTCGTCAGGCTCGATCTCGACCGGGTCGCCGGACATCGCCTTGGTGACCTCGTCGACGAGCCGGCCGGTCAGGTCCGACAGATGATCGGCGGCGGTGTCGTCGTCGAAGTTGCCGCTGCCCCAGGTCCCCATGGTGTCCGCACCCTCCCCTGTCCGATTCTGTCGACAGTGAACCAGACGGCACCGACGTTCCTCACCGGTCGCCCTGCCGGCGTGCGGTGATCGCGCCGTGAGGCCTCGAGCCGCTCGCCGTTCGTGTATGTGTCTCGATCACCTCGAAGCCGGCCGCGACCAACTCCTGACTGAGTTCGGCCACCGGCCATCGATAGGCCGTGGTGACGGCATGGTCGAAAGCCCCAACGGCTGGTCCCTCGAAGAAGCCCACCAACAACCCACCCCCCGGCCGAATCACGCGCGCGAACTCGCCAAGCGGAGTCTGAATGTCCTGCGGCCTGTGGTGAATGAGCGAGTACCAGGAAAGGACACCACCCAACGATCCCGTCGCGGCGCCCAATTCCTCGAAGCTGCCGACTTCGAAGGAGAGGCTCGGATACTCCGTACGAGCTCGTTCGACGAACTCAGGAACCAGATCGATCCCGCTCACAGCTGGTCCGCACTCGGCCAGGAAGTCTGTCCACTGCCCCGGACCACACCCAGCGTCGAGCACGGGACCTGTCAGGGTGGCGGCCCAGCTGCTCACCAGGGTCCGATCGGACGGGTGTGTCGACGTCACCGAGCCCAAGAGATCCACGTACTCCTGGGATCTGGCCGAGTATGACTCCCGGACGGTCCCGGCCGGTTGCACACTCGTGTTCTCCATGCCGTCCATGATCGTCGATGGGGTGCCCCCGACCGCCGACAACTCGCCGTCGGAGATCTGATGTTCAGTCGTCCAGCGCTTCCTCGATGAGCGGTTCGAGAGCGCGATTGGCCTCGGGGGAAAGGCTTTCGGTCAGGGCACCGACGGCGTCGACGACCTCGTCGCGTTCCAGGGTGTAGAGGAATTGATGCTTGCGGTTGAGAGTGGCGATCGTGTCGAGGAACTCAGTGACCGCCGTGCTGACCGCTACGGCGTGCGCGGGCTCGTCGGTGCCTGCGGCGTCGCGGACCTGACGGAGCGCTGCGACGAACGCTGTGCGGGCCTTGTTCGAAACCGCGCGGGGGATGCCGTCCCGGCCGTCCCAGCGGCGGAGCGGGTTCTCGAGGTTCTCGGCCAGCCACTCGGGTTTGCGAGGTTTACGGACGGTGAGTTCGACCCGCGGCACCTTCCGGTACCGGGCGCGCACGCCGGTGGCGACGTCGGCGGGGATGCTGTCGAGGTCGAGGCCGGTCAGGGACGGGAGCTCGTCGGGGCCAGGGAAATCGGACGAGTCGTAGCCGAACAGGTCGCAGATCCACAGGGTCTTCAACTGCGGCAGCCTCTGCAGTCCGTCGAGTTCGTCGAGTAGGCCAGGGGCCCCGAACAAGTGCAGCCAAGAGACCCCAGGGAAATGCTCGGCGACGTCGCCGAGTTCGAGCTCCTCGATGGCGCTGATCCGAAGGCCGTGCGCGCGCTCCAGACCGCACACGGGCGGCACCGTGCCGCTGAGGTTCACCGCGATCCAGCGACCGTCCTGCTCGGCGACCACCTGCAGCATCGGCTCCGCCGCGGGCTCCTCCACACTCAGCTCGCCGATCAGTGCGTCCAGCGAGTCGAAGCTGTTGACCACACCTTCGCCGCGCAGGATCAGGTGATCGAGACTCGGTGGGAGCACGAGCCGTTGGAGCCCGGTGATGTCGATCGTGAGTTGGTCGAGGTGCGTGCGGGAGAAGTCCAGTTCCCGTTGTCCGTGGCCGGTGAGGGTCAGCTCCTTCACCAGAGGTGACGACTCCAGGAACGGCAGGAGGTCGTCGCGCCACGCGTGGAGCTCCACCTGGTAGAGCGTGGGCCAGGCGCGCAACGATTCCAGACGGAAGTCGTCACCGATCCGGTAGCCGGCGTCGTCGCTGAATCGGCGGGCATGGGCCAGGCGCGCCTCGAACTGTTCACCGCTGCTCGAGTACGTGAGACCCGGTGTCGTGGCTACTTCGTCGCCGTTCAGCGCGGCCGCGAACGCAGTCCTCGTCTCGGCGGGAATCGAGTCCCAGCGGTATTGCCGCTCGACGTCGCGGTCGAACTCCCACGAGAAGTAGGCGCGGGAGACGGTCTCGCCGGTCACAGGGAGTGAACCGATCCGGCGGTATGCGGCGGGAACCGTGAGGGGGACGTTCCTCAGCATCTCCTCCGGGGTCCAGAACATGTAGTCCCGCACCATCCGCGGCACGCCTGCCAGCGTGGTGACGTCCGGATCCTCGGTGCCCGTCCAGGCGAGGACCGCGGCCGTCGCGAGATCCCGGGACTCGTCGACCGCGACGACCTGGCACGCTCCGTAGCGGCCGATTCGTTCGAGGGGGAAGACCAAGACGTCGCCTGCTGCCGCAGCGGACGGTTCGGATTCGGACAAGGTGCACCTCCGTGCATCGGGGGCGGACCCCTTCTTCTCGTGCAGCGACCATTTCATCAGCCGCACACGAATTCGCCGCGCCGGGGCGACCGGCCAACCCAGTTCGCCGCGAGCGCGGACACCGAGTCCTCCCCCGGTCGGCACTCTGAAATACCCCGGGCTGCTGGCAGAATCGGCAGGGTGGTCAGGCCAGCGGGTTCCAGCGCATCGCCGGCAGTCGGTCGCGCCCTCGACATCCTGGTGCGGCTCGCGCAGCGCCCGGGTCCGGTGCAGGCGTCCGCCCTCGCCCGCGACCTCAACCTGCCGCGTTCGTCGGTCTACCACATCCTGTCGGTGCTGGTGGAGCGCGGCTTCGTGGTCTACGTGCCCGGCGAGCAGGCGTACGGGCTCGGGGTGACGTCGTTCGAGATCGGCTCGGCATACCTGCGCCACGAGCCGCTCGAGCGGCTCGCGCAACCGATCCTGCACCGACTGGCCATGCAGCTCGGACAGGCCGTGCACCTGGGGATCCTGCACGGCAACGAGACCGTCTACCTGCTCAAGGAACGTCCCACCTCCGGCCCGGCGGCCGAGGTCTCGCTGATCACCGACATCGGCGTACGACTGCCCGCGCACCTGACCGCCAACGGCCGCGCCATCCTGGCCGCCCTGCCCGACGCGCAGGTCAAGGCGCTGTACTCCCGGCGCGGCGACTTCATCACGCGCACCGGGCTCGGTCCGCGGACGCTGACCGAACTGCGCCGCACGCTGACGGAGGCCCGCTCGCGGGGCTGGGCCGAGGAGGTGGACCTGGTCACGACAGGACTGCGGTCGGTCGGCACCGCGGTCTTCGATCACAACGGCAGGCCGGTGGCGGCGCTGAGCACCACCTGGCGCAAACAGTTGGCCTACCCCGAGCCGGACGCCGTTGGTCAGACCCTGCTGGGCGGCGCGGAGCGGCTCACCTCCCACATCTCGGGCCACGCCCCCACTCCCCACTGAGTGGGCAAGCGCCAAGAATTCGATCCTTGTGAGGCAGTTCACAGAGTTGTATAGTCCTGTATATACAACTGCTGCCGCATGAGGAGAAGCCGACGATGACGCAGGCCTGGGACGACGACTTCCGCGACCGGATGGCGGATCCGGTATTGGCGAAGTCCTACCTCGAATCCCTGCCGGAGGCGTACAAACACGACTTCGACCCCGCACGCGCCGCGGCGGACGTCACCCGAATCGAGGCGCTGCGGACCGACTCGTTCGAGGTGGCCCTGCACCCGCCGACGGGCGCGGCACGGGGCCAACTGCGCCTCACGCTCTACATCGACGGGGAAGCCGTCTCGCTCAGCCGCATCCTCCCCGTGATCCAGTCCCTCGGCGTCGAGGTGCTCGACGAGCGCCCCTATCCGATGGCCGACTCGGCAGGAAGTCCGTGCTGGATCTACGACTTCGGTCTCGCCCTCGACGTCGATCCCGCTCCGTCCGACACCGGCATGGCGGCCCGTTTCACCGAGGCCTTCGCCGCCGCGTGGCGTGGCGACGCCGAGGTCGACACGTTCAATCATCTGGTACTGCGCGCGGGGCTGACGTGGCGGCAGGCGTCGATGCTGCGCACGTACGCAAAATACCTGCGCCAGGCTGGTTTTCCGTACAGCCAGGTGAGGATCGCGGAGGTTCTCTCCGCGCACCCCGAGTCGGCCCGGCTGTTGGTCGAGCTGTTCGTGGCCCGCTTCGACCCGGCGGCGAACGACGAGGCGAGGGAGAACGAGTTGATCGGCCGCCTCGACGAGGCGCTCGGCACCGTGGTCAGCCTCGACGAGGATCGCATCCTGCGGGCGTTCACGAACCTCATCCGAAACACCCTGCGGACCAACTATTTCGCCCGTGGCGCCACCTCCCCGCTGATCTCGGTCAAGTTCGATCCGCAGAAGATCGACGAACTCCCCCAGCCCCGACCACGATTCGAGATCTACGTCTGCTCACCGCGAGTCGAAGGCGTCCACCTGCGGTTCGGCACCGTCGCCCGCGGCGGCCTCCGATGGTCCGACCGCAAGGAGGACTTCCGCACCGAGGTGCTCGGACTGGTGAAGGCGCAGGCGGTGAAGAACGCGGTCATCGTGCCGGTCGGCGCCAAGGGCGGGTTCGTCGTGAAACAACCGCCAGCACCGACGGGCGTCGACGCGACCGACCGCGAGGCACACCTGGCCGAGGGCATCGCGTGCTACCGGCAGTTCATCGCCGCCCTGCTCGACGTCACCGACAACATCGACTCGGCCACCGGCTCGGTCGTTCCCGCCCGCGACGTGGTCCGCCATGACGCGGACGACACCTACCTCGTCGTCGCCGCGGACAAGGGCACCGCCACCTTCTCCGACATCGCCAACGACGTCGCCGCCGGGTACGGCTTCTGGCTCGGCGACGCTTTCGCGTCAGGAGGGTCGGTCGGCTACGACCACAAGGCGATGGGCATCACCGCGCGCGGCGCGTGGGAGAGCGTCCAGCGTCATTTCCGTGAGATGGGCCGCGACACCCAGAGCGAGGACTTCACGGTCGTCGGCATCGGCGACATGAGCGGCGACGTGTTCGGCAACGGCATGCTGCTCAGCGAGCACATCAGACTGGTGGCGGCCTTCGACCACCGTCACGTCTTCCTCGACCCGGCACCGGACGCGGCGACGTCGTTCGCGGAACGCACTCGACTGTTCGGCCTTCCCCGCTCGTCCTGGGCGGACTACGCCCCCGGGCTGATCAGCCCCGGCGGCGGGGTGTGGGCGCGCTCGGTGAAGTCGGTCCCGATCAGCCCCGAGGTGCGGGGCGCGCTCGGTCTCGCCGATGGCGTCACCGCGCTCGCTCCCGCCGACCTGATCGGGGCGATCCTGCGCGCCCCGGTGGACCTGGTGTGGAACGGCGGCGTCGGCACCTACGTCAAGGCCTCGACCGAATCCCACGCCGAGGTGGGCGACAAGGCCAACGACGGGGTCCGCGTGGACGCGTGCGACCTGCGAACCCGCGTCGTCGCGGAGGGCGGGAACCTGGGACTGACGCCCGTCGGCCGCATCGAGTTCGCCCGCGCCGGGGGCCGCATCAACACGGACGCGTTGGACAACTCGGCAGGCGTGGACTGCTCCGACCGCGAGGTCAACATCAAGATCCTGCTCGCGGGCATGGTCGCGTCGGGCCACCTCGCCGCCGGTGAGCGGGACGCGCTGATGCGCTCGATGACCGACGAGGTGAGCCGACTCGTCCTGGCGGACAATCGCTCCCAGAACCGGATCCTCGGAGTGAGCCGGTCAACAGCTCCCGCGATGCTCGGCGTGCACGCCCGGATGATCGCCGAACTGGAGAACGATCGCGGCCTGGTCCGCGCGCTCGAGGCGTTGCCCGACAAGCGCGAACTGTCCCGGCGCGCGCAGGACGGCCAGGGCCTGACCTCTCCGGAGCTCGCCACCCTCATGGCGCACGTCAAGCTCGCCGTCAAGGACGAGCTGCTGGCGGGCGACCTTCCGGACGATCCGGCGTTGCACGACCACCTGCGCGCGTACTTCCCCGATGCCCTGCGGCAACGATTCGGCGACCACCTCGACTCGCACCGGCTGCGCCGCGAGATCGTCGCGACGATGCTGACGAACGACGTGATCGACCACGGTGGACTGACTTTCGCGTTCCGCCTGGCCGAGGACTCGGCGGCCATCGGGTCCGATGCCGTGCGGGCCCATGTCGTCGCGGCCAGGATCTTCGACCTGAACCGGCTGTGGGCGGACATCGCCGAGAGCGGGCTGCCGACCGACATCACCGATGCCCTGGTGGTCGACACCCAGCGGGTGCTCGACCGGGCCTCGCGCTGGCTGCTGGCCAACCGGCCGCAGCCCCTCGACATCGGCGCCGAGGTCGACCGGTTCGCGCCGCGACTCGCCCGGCACGCACACCTGGTCCCGGACTGGCTTCGCGGACAGGAGCTTGCCGACCTGCACGCACGGGTCGCCGCGTCGGTCGACGCCGGTGTCCCGCACGATCTCGCGGCCCGCGTTCACCTGCTGCTCGACCAGTTCGGCCTGCTCGACATCATCGAGGTGGCCGACGTCAGCGGCCGCGAGGTGCCGGAGGTAGCGGAGCTGTACTACGCGCTGAGCCAGCATCTCGGCGCCGTACATCTGCTGCAGTCGGTGTCGAGGCTGGCCTACGACAACCGATGGAACTCCCTTGCCCGCCTTGCGATGCGGGACGAGTTGTACGGCTCCCTGCGTGCGCTGTGCCTGGACCTGCTCGGAAACCCGGCGAGCGCGGGAGAGTCCGCTGCCGAGATGATCGGGCGGTGGGAGGAGCGGAACTCCACTCGAATCCTGCGGGCGCGATCGACTCTCGACGCGATCTTCGAGAACTCGTCCGTCGACGTCGCGGCCATGTCCGTTGCCGTGCGCCAGATCCGGAGTCTGGTCGGGAGCGTCTGAGCCGGTCCCGGTCGGGCGACCGACCGGGGCTCACCGCGCCCGGACCGGATTCACTGCGTCTCGAAGGTGCCCTCGAGCCGGTAGCGGGAGCCGGGGTGTACCAGTCGAGCGGTGCTCACCAGCCGGCCCTCGGACCAGGTGCGCCGATGGATCAGCAGGCACGGCTCGGCCTCGCCGATCCCCAGCAGCCGGCACTCGTCGGCGGTCGCGAGCACAGACTCGACCACGTGCTCGCCCCGGCCGAGCGGCGCGACCGACATCAGGTAGTTGTTGGGTGTCTGAGCGGTGAAGTCCTGGTCGAGGTATTCGGGTGCGATCTCCGGACTGACGTGCCGGTCCTCGACCTGGATTGCCAGATCGTCCTCGAAATGCACCAGCCGCGAATGGAACACCGGGCTCCCGTCCGGCACCCCCAACTGGTGCGCGATGATCGCTTCGGCAGGCTCGGCGCGGAGTAGGTCCACCTCGCTGCGATGCCGGTGCCCCCTGTGCATCACCTCGTCGGCGATGTTGCGCACCTCGAAAAGCGCTGAGCTGACCTTTCTTTCGGCGACGAATGTACCGACACCCATCAGCCGTACGACCAGCCCGTCCGCGCTCAGTTCGCGCAACGCCCGGTTGACGGTCATCCGCGACAACCCAAGGGAGTTGACGAGCTGGTTCTCCGACGGCAGCTGGTCTCCCTCAGGCCAGCGGCCCGACACGATCTGCTCCGCGATGAGATTTTTGACCCGTTGATATGCGGGCGCAGATTCGTGCCCGCGGGCCCGGTAGAGCGACGCCACGTCGGACTCGTCGATCGCCACCCTCGTCACCGTCCACATCCCGCCCGTTCGAGGGCATCTCGTTTCCGCCCAGTCTATCGGCCCGCTGCTCGCTGCCGGACCGGACTCGCCAACGGCAACGTGTCTCGTATCCGAGAATTCTGAAAGGAGGCACTGTTCCGCGTCGCACCGAGCCTGTGTCATGGGGGTCACACAACATCGTCAGGAGACCCGAGATGACCAACCACTCCCCCACCGGACCCCGGCCCGTTCGGGCACCCCGCGGCCCCGAGCTGACCTGCCTCGGCTGGCAGCAGGAGGGCGCCCTGCGCATGCTGATGAACAACCTCGACCCCGAGGTTGCCGAGCGCCCCGACGATCTGGTCGTCTACGGCGGAACCGGACGGGCCACGCGCAGCTGGGAGGCCTATGACGCCATCGTCCGCACGCTGCAGACGCTGAAGTCCGACGAGACGATGCTCGTGCAGTCCGGCAAGCCGGTCGGGGTCTTCCGCACCAACGAATGGGCACCGCGGGTCCTGCTCGCCAACTCCAACCTGGTCGGCGACTGGGCCAACTGGGAGCACTTCCGCAAGCTCGAGGCCGAGGGCCTGATGATGTACGGCCAGATGACGGCCGGCTCGTGGATCTACATCGGCAGCCAGGGCATCCTGCAGGGCACCTACGAGACATTCGGCGCCGTGGCGCGCAAGAGGTTCGGAGGGACCCTCGCCGGGACCATCACCCTGACCGGGGGTGTTGGCGGCATGGGCGGGGCCCAGCCGCTTGCGGTCACCATGAACGACGGTGTCGCCATCTGCGTCGACGTCGACCCGTCCCGCATCGATCGCCGGATCGCGCACGGCTACCTCGACACCAAGGCCGAGAGCATCGACGCCGCCCTCGCGCTGGCCATCGAGATGCGCGACGCCCGCAAGCCGCTGTCCATCGGCCTGGTCGGCAACGCCGCCGAGGTCTTCCCGGCCCTGCTCACGATGGGCGCCCCGATCGACATCGTCACCGACCAGACGTCCGCCCACGATCCGCTGTCGTACCTGCCGGTCGGGATCGCGCTCGAGGACTGGCACGCGATGGCCGAGAAGGACCCCGAGCACTTCACCCTCGAGGCCCAGAAGTCGATGGCCGCGCACGTCGAGGCGATGGTCGGGTTCATGGACGCGGGCGCCGAGGTCTTCGACTACGGCAACTCGATCCGTGACGAGGCCCGAAAGGGCGGCTACGACCGGGCATTCGAGTTCCCCGGGTTCGTTCCCGCCTACATCCGCCCGCTCTTCGAGGAGGGCCTCGGCCCGTTCCGCTGGGCCGCCCTCTCCGGCGACCCCAAGGACATCGAGGCCACCGACAAGGCGATCCTCGAGCTCTTCCCCGAGAACGAACACCTCAAGCGCTGGATCACCATGGCGGGCGAGAAGGTTCACTTCGAGGGCCTGCCCGCCCGCATCTGCTGGCTCGGGTACGGCGACCGCCACAAGGCCGGACTGAAGTTCAACGAGATGGTCGCCTCCGGGGAACTCTCCGCGCCGCTCGCCATCGGCCGCGACCACCTCGACTCCGGATCGGTCGCCTCGCCGTACCGGGAGACCGAGGCCATGGCCGACGGTTCCGACGCCGTCGCCGACTGGCCGCTGCTCAACGCCCTCGTCAACACCGCCTCAGGCGCGTCCTGGGTGTCCATCCACCACGGCGGCGGTGTCGGGATGGGCCGCTCCATCCACGCCGGTCAGGTGTGCATCGCGGACGGCAGCGAGATGGCCGCGCAGAAGCTGGAGCGGGTGCTCACCAACGACCCGGGCATGGGCGTCATCCGGCACGCCGACGCCGGGTACGAGCACGCGACGCAGGTCGCGGCCGAGCGTGGCGTTCGCATCCCGATGCAGGAGGCGTAACCGTGTACGACGCACCCGGGCAGGACGGTCGGTGGACGGTCATCGACAACATCGGCACCCTGGTCACCAATGATCCCGAGACCGGTGCCGGCCCCCTCGGCCTGATCCACGACGCCGCGGTGGTCATGGGAGATGGGCTCGTCCAGTGGGTGGGCCCCCGTTCCCGGATCCCGGAGGGCAGTGCCGGGTCGCGGTACGACCTGCGTGGCCGGGCTGCCCTGCCCGGGTTCGTCGACAGCCACGCCCACCTCGTCTTCGGCGGCGAACGGGCCGAGGAATTCGCGGCACGGATGACCGGCGCCCCGTACGGAGCCGGCGGCATCCGCACCACCATCGCCGCCACGAGGGCCGCCTCGGACGCCGAACTCGGCGCGAACGTGGCCCGGCTCGTCGCCGAGTCCCTGCACTCGGGCACCACCACGATCGAGACGAAATCCGGTTACGGGCAGTCGGTCCCCGACGAGTTGCGCAGCCTCGAGGTCGCCTCCGCACACACCGCGGAGAGGACCCTGCTCGCCGCGCACGTCACGCCGCCGGAGTTCGCGGGTCGTAGCGACGACTACGTGCGGATGGTGGTCGAGGAGATGGTCCCCAAGTGTGCGCCGCACGCGAAGTGGATCGACGTGTTCTGCGAGGAGGGCGCGTTCGACGCCGACCAGTCGCGGGCCGTCCTCGAGGCAGGCATCGCCGCCGGGCTCACCCCACGGGTGCACGGCAACCAGCTCAGCTACGGCGCAGGCGTCCAACTGGCGGTCGAGCTGAACGCCGCGTCCGTCGACCACGTCACCTACACCACCGACGCCGACGTCGAGGCGCTGGCGGCGAGCGACACCGTCGCCACGCTGCTGCCCGGCGCCGACTTCTCCACGCGCAACAAGTATCCCGACGCCCGCGCCCTGCTCGATGCAGGCGTCACCGTCGCGCTGGCCGCGGACTGCAATCCCGGCACCTGCTACACCACCAGCATCCCGTTCTGCATCGCGCTTGCGGTGCGCGAGATGCACATGAGCCCCGACGAGGCCGTGTGGGCGGCGACGGCCGGCGGTGCCGCGGCGTTGCAGCGCACCGACATCGGGCACATCCGGGTCGGCGCGCGCGCCGATCTGATCGCGCTGGACGCCCCGTCCCACCTGCACCTGGCCTACCGGCCGGGGGTGGCGCTGGTGCGTGAGGTCTGGAAGGACGGGTACCGACGATGACCACGGTGGTGGACCTCGCCCCCACTGCCTGGTCGGGACGCGACGACGGACCCGGCGACGAACACCTGCGCTGGCACGGCGCCGTCGCTCCGCTCGAGGGCCGAACCGATTCCGGTGCAGGCGTTCTCATCGGGTTCCGCAGCGACGAGGGGGTGCGCCGCAACAAGGGTCGTCCCGGCGCCGCCGACGGCCCGGCCGCGCTGCGCCGGGCGCTCGCGTCGATGTCGCTCGCCGCCCCGGTGCGGGTTTTCGACGCGGGTGACGTCGAGGTCGTCGGCGAGGATCTCGAAGACGGTCAGGACCGGCTCGGTTCGGCCGTCACCGGCCTGCTCGACGCCGGGAGCCTCGTGGCCGTCCTCGGCGGCGGACACGAGGTGGCGTACGGCAGCTATCTCGGCATCGCGAACTCGGCGGCCGTCGCATCGGGCGCCCGCCTCGGCGTGCTCAACCTCGACGCACATTTCGACCTGCGCAGCGACGTGCGGCCGAGCTCCGGGACTCCGTTCCGGCAGATGGCCGACCGCGAAACCGCGCTGGGACGGGCCCTCGACTACGCGGTGCTCGGCATCTCGCAACCCAGCAACACCGCGGCGTTGTTCGCGACGGCGGCCGAGCTCGGAGTGCGCCACCTCCTCGACGACGACTGCACGGCGGCGAAGCTGCCTGCGGTGGAGTCGTTCCTCGAGGAGTTCCTCAGCGCGGTCGACGTCGTCTACCTGACGATCGACCTCGACGTGCTGCCGGCGGCGGTCGCCCCAGGGGTCAGCGCCCCGGCCGCGTTCGGTGTCCCGCTCGAGGTCATCCAGCGGGTGTGCGACCTGGTGGCGCGCAGCGGCAAGCTGAGGCTGTTCGACGTCGCGGAGCTGAACCCCGCTCTCGACGTGGACAACCGCACGGCACGGACCGCGGCCCGGCTGATCCACCGGATCGTCACCACCGCGATCGGTCATCGGGCCTAGCCCGATCCCCCACCGTCCCCGGCTCGACGCGTGCACCCCGCCGCCGCGTCGAGCCGGGGATTTCCAGTCGGCAGGCAGCGTCGGTAGCCGTCGCTCGGCGCACCCCTAGTGGTGCGCCCGGCGGATCCGGGAACGGATCACACACATAGGCGCCGCAGTGGTATCCCACTGCGGCGCCTACGTATTCGCGGTATTCCTGCCCTACGGCGATATCGAGATGATCGCGTAGCGCCCCGGTTCTACCGACGGCATCAACTCGCCGGGCGGCACGATCAGGGCGTCCTCGGTAGCGAGATCGAGACAGATCCGGACCGAACCGGAACGGTCGGGAATCTCCGTTGGCCCGATCTCCACCGTCATGCCGACCTCACCCCGCCTTGCCATGACGTTGAGGGCCCGTGTGCGAGACGATGCCCGCGATGTCGGCGCCCACTCCCCCGGGAACGCGAGAGTTTGCAGCGGCTCGACCACGTGGTGCACGACGGTGCCCACATCGATACCCTCCGGCGCTGCGGAGTAGGGCGGCCCGGCGAGTTCGAGGGACACCGAGCCGATGGGGACGATCAGTCGGTCGTATCCCTCGATGACCGAGAACCTCGACTCGGTCGGTTCCTCGGCGATACTCACCCGCCACCGGTCGGTCGCTGCGACCACCTGGGTGGTGCCTCGGCCGTTGAGCCAAGGCACCACCCTGCGGTCCGACGCCGTGGTACGGAACGACGTTGTCCCGTACTCGTTTTCACCAGAGGTCAGATTTCTCATTCGACGACAGCGAGCGGAGCGGATCAGCCGAGCTTGCCGATCACGGCCTCGGCGCTCTCGAGCAGCGCACCGGACGCGGCCAGCTGCACCGCGGCCTCGATCTCCGGCGCCAGGTAGCGGTCCGTGCCCGGCCCCTGAACCTGCTCACGGATGGTGTCGCGCACGGCAGCGGTCGCCGGCGAGGGCTCGAGCGGCGCCCGCAGGTCCAGACCACGGGCGGCGGTCAGAGCCTCGATGGCGAGCACCCGGGTGAGCCCGTCGACGGAGCGCCGCAACTTGCGGGCACCGGACCAGCCCATCGACACGTGGTCCTCCTGCATCGCCGAGGACGGGATCGAGTCGACGCTCGCGGGCGCGGCGAGCCGCTTGAGCTCGGAGACGATCGCGGCCTGGGTGTACTGCGCGATCATGTGCCCGCTGTCCACGCCGGGATCGTCCGCCAGGAACGGCGGCAGGCCGTGGTTGCGCGCCTTGTCGAGGAACCGGTCCGTGCGGCGCTCGCTCATGCTCGCGACGTCGGCGACGACGATCGCGAGGAAGTCGAGCACGTACGCCACCGGCGCCCCGTGGAAGTTGCCGTTGGACTCCACCCGGCCGTCGGGGGTCACCACCGGGTTGTCCACGGCGCTCGCCAGCTCGTACGACGCGATGAGCTCGGCGTGTGCGAGGGTGTCGCGCGCCCCGCCTGCGACCTGCGGCGCGCACCGCAGCGAGTAGGCGTCCTGCACCACGGTGCAGTCGGGGGTGGCGTGGCTGGCGACGATTCCGGAGCCGGC
Organism: Rhodococcus sp. NPDC055112; assembly: GCF_053607505.1. Taxonomy (NCBI): domain Bacteria; kingdom Bacillati; phylum Actinomycetota; class Actinomycetes; order Mycobacteriales; family Nocardiaceae; genus Rhodococcus; species Rhodococcus sp. NPDC055112. The sequence continues at coordinate 63,550 of NZ_JBSGTR010000011.1, read as the reverse complement.
GAGCACCCGGCTCATGTTGGCGGCTGCCACCGCCTGACCGGGCTGCGGGCGCAGCGCCTGCAGGTCCGCGGCGAACACCTTGTCCGTGCCCATCAACCCCTCGACGCTCATCGCCGCGGTGACATCGGTCAGCGACAGCAGCTTGCGCAGGTCGTGGCAGGCCAGCACCAGCATGCCGAGCATGCCGTCGGTGCCGTTGATGAGGGCCAGGCCCTCCTTCTCCTTGAGCTCGACCGGCTCGATCCCGGCGGCGGCCAGCGCGTCGGCGGCGGGCATGAGCTCGCCGTCCGCGTCCCGCACGGTGCCCTCCCCGATCACGGCCAGCGCCACGTGCGAGAGCGGCGCCAGGTCACCCGAGCAGCCGAGGCTGCCGTATTCGTGCACCACCGGGGTGATGCCGGCCGACAGCAGCGACGCGTAGACCTGGGCCACCTCAGGACGCACGCCGGTCCGTCCGGTCGCCAGGGTGGACAGGCGCAGGAGCATCAGCGCCCGGACCACCTCGCGCTCCACCTCCGGACCGGATCCGGCGGCGTGGGAGCGGATGAGGCTGCGCTGCAACTGTGCCCGCAGCTCCAGCGGGATGTGCCGGGTGGCGAGCGCACCGAAACCGGTCGACACTCCGTACACCGGCTTCGGGTCCTCGGCGAGGGCCTGGATGCGGGCCCGGCTGGCCCCGATCGCCGCGAGCGCTTCCTCGGAGAGCCGCACCGGTGCGCCGAATCGTGCGACCCGCACCACCTCCTCCGGGCTCACCGCGCCGACCCCGACCACGACGGGCTCCAGCTTGTCCAGTGCTCGCGGCTCCGCGTGCGAGAGGGTGTTCGTGCTCATGGTTGTTCTCCGTTTCGAATGAGCGGTAAATCGAGAAGATTTCGGTCGGTCAGGGCAGCGGGAGCGCGACGGTGGTCTCCGGCGGCACCGGAACGGGTCGCGCCCACCGGCGGTAGGCGAGGGCGAGCAGTGCCAGCCACACCCCGCCGACGACAAGCGCGACGCGGGTGTCGGCGTCGAAGGCGAGCACCGCGATCACGAAGACCAGGAAGCCGATCGCGATCAGCTGCCCGTAGGGCCAGAACGGCACCGGGAACTTCAGCGCGGCGGCCTCGGCCGGATCCATCCGCTGCCGGGAGCGGTAGTGCGAAAGCAGGATCATCAGCCAGACGAAGATCGTGGCGAAGGTGGCGATGGAGGCGATGACCAGGAACACCTTGTCCGGGATCAGGTAGTTGAGCAGCGCTCCGAACAGCAGCGTGATCGTCATGATGACGACCGTCATCCAGGGCACCCCGTTGCGGGAGACCTGTCCCATCGCCGCGGGGGCCTGGCCGCGCTGGGCCATGCCGAACATCATCCGGCCCGCGCCGAAGATGTCGCTGTTGATCGCCGACAGGGCCGCGGTGATGACCACGATGTTCAGCACCGTGGCCGCCGGTCCGATGCCGAGGCCCTGGAAGATCTGCACGAAGGGACTGCCCTCGGATCCGATGCTCTGCCACGGGTTGATCGCCATGATGACGGCGAGGGTGAGCACGTAGAACAGGATGATGCGCACCGGGACGGTGTTGATCGCGCGGGGAATGGTGCGCTCCGGGTCCTCGGCCTCGCCCGCGGTGATGCCGATGATCTCGGTGCCACCGAAGGCGAACATGACGATCGCGAAGCAGCTGACGAAGCCGCCGAACCCGGTGGCGAAGAATCCGCCGTCGGACCAGAGGTTGCTCACTCCGGTGCCGGTGTCGTGGATCCCGAACCCGAAGATCAGGATCGCTATGCCGCCGCCGATCATCGCGACGATCGCGGCGATCTTGACCAGGGTGAACCAGAATTCCACCTCGCCGAAGACCTTGACGCTGAGGAGGTTGATCGCGCCGACGAAGAAGATGATGGACAGCACCCAGATCCACCGCGGCACGTCGGGGAACCAGAACCCCATGTAGACGCCGAAGGCGGTGACGTCGGCGAGGCACACCACGATCATTTCGAAGGTGTAGGTCCACCCGGTCATGAACCCGGCCAGCGGCCCGAGGTGCTTGCTCGCGTACTCGCCGAACGAGCCGGACACGGGATTGCTCACGGCCATCTCGCCGAGCGCGCGCAGCACGATGTAGATCGCCGCCCCACCGATGAGATAGGCGAGCAGCACCGACGGCCCCGCCCGATTGATCGCCTCCGCCGATCCGTAGAACAGCCCGGTCCCGATGGCCGAACCCAGCGCGATGAACCTGATGTGGCGTGCTGTCAGACCTCGGGTCAGCGCCGCGGCGGTGTCTTTCACAATCGATCTCCCTGGACTGTGCTGGGGTGATTCGGCCTGGCCGGCCCCTCGCACTGTGTGGCGAGTCACACCTTCGGGAGTATGTATAGTCCTGTATATACAGCTTCGTCAAGGTTCCTGCCGTCGCGGATTGTCCTGGACGTTGCGGTGGCACTCGCGGTCGCCGGTTTGCTCACCCCGGCAATCTTCTCTCTGGCTTCTCTCTGGCGGCGGCCACACCCAACACGGTCGACGATCTCCGACAGCCACCTAGCGGTGCCGTTGAACCAGGTGCTCGCCGAGCGAACGCTGGGCAGGGCCGCCCCGTCCGCCCCCCCTATCTCCATAACGGAATCAACGACGAACTCAGCACCATCGAGTCCGCAGACCGACTCGTCGACAAATACTGCCGGGCCGGAACCGCCGTCACCTACCAGCGCAATCCCTTCCCCAACGTGCTCTCGGCCCACACCGCACCGTGGGCCCCTTGGTACCTCCGCCTCACCGGCCTGGCTCCGCGCCCAGATCGACAATCCTTCGCCGGACCGCGCCTGCAGCACCCTAGGCGAATCCTGGCTGGTCTTGTGGTGTGAGCGACAAACAGAGGCAGGATGCAAGATCGCAACTTCCGCGATCTTCGTCCGAAGTTGATCTGTGCCGCGAGATCGAGCAGCCTCGGAGTGCCGGAGCATCCCCTCGGTTGTCAAGCTGCCCGGCTCCCTGCTTCCATTCGGGGCCGGCATTCTGGGCGTCGACTACTACTCGGGTGGATACTGCAGCTGATGTGGATCATGATCGCAATGGCAGTCGTGGGCGGGGGGGGGTTAGCGGAAACCGCCCCCGCCCCCCCGGGGGTTGTGCGGGCCCCTAACGGAAACCGTGTGCCGGTGGGGGGGTTGGGGGTGGGG
>NZ_JBSGTR010000011.1:0-60375 GCF_053607505.1 Rhodococcus sp. NPDC055112 | reverse complement strand
GCGGGATTTGGGGGCTACTCCTACTAGTCGTGTTCATACGGCTGCTGTGTTGTATATTTAGCGCATGGGCCGGCGGGCCCGGGCTCGCTCCCGCTATCCCGCCCACGGCCGCCCGTTGGTTGGAGCGGCCGACTACGGCAACCGTTGTCCGGTTCGGCGGTTGGGCAGTGCTCGTCGCGACGCTCGCCCTCTTCGTGGGGGTTGCGGCGCCGCGTTTGAGTGCAGACGCACTGGTGGGGCTGATTGTCGGTGGCATCGTGGCACCCATTCTCGTTGGGAGGATCTGGGCTCGTCTGAATTCGCGTGAGAGTGCTGGATAGCCCGAAGTTCCTGCCCACGGATCGAAGTCATTGACCTGAACGGCGCCGATCACCTAGCAACCTCTCTGGATCCCATCGAGGCACGCAACAACCACCATCTGCTGTGCTCCCAACTACAAGGCGGACCGCAACGCAACTTCAACCGGCGGAACGACCGCTGAACGGGGAGCCACTCTCACGCTTCAGCCGCAGCAGCCAGATGAGCCCATATAGAACCCCAGCGACTTCACCGGCGACCCGCAGTTGGCAGGTCCAGCGGGGGTTGGATCGACGGGACGACGAGCGCGGCGATGCCGCGCACGAAGGCCTTCCCCATGTCGAAGACGTCGAAGTAGTCGCGCCACACGGTGATGCGGCCCGATCGGACTTCGAATCGCCCACAGACCCAGAACTGGGCGCGCAACTTCCCGATTCGCAGTTCGTCGACCCGTTCGGTCAGTACGACAGCGCCATTGGTGGCGCTGTTGACGACCTTGACACCGAACCCCATGACGGGCCGCCCCAGTTGTCTCAGCACAAAGGTGGTCTGGCGTCGGCCATGTGCGGCGGGGAACCCGACGTTCGTGTAGACGATGTGCTCGTCGACGAGGTCGAGAGCCGCCCGGATGTCGCCCGCGGACAGTCGGTCCAGGAAGTGGTGGACCAACTCTTCGGGATACATCAGCTTCGCCCGCTCCGACAGGTGCGTCGCATCCACGGGGCCGCTCATCGCGCCGCGGCCCGCAGCTTGCGCCACTGGGCGGCGACGAGATATTTCACGAGCAGGGCGTAGTTGCGCATCTTTTCCATGAGAGGTTCCTTGACTAGGTGGATTCGTGCACGTCGTCGATCAGCGATCCCATTGCACGGCAAGCTCGTTGGGTCCCCGGAGCGCGACACCGACCTGGCTGGTGACCTTCGCCCCGTCCGCAGCACCCTCCCGGAGCCGAAGACCCGGTAGACGCTCGAGCAGTGCGATCAGGGCGGTCTCCAGCTCGGCCATGGCCAGCCAGTTCCCGGCGCAGCTGTGTGGCCCCTGCCCGAAGGCGAGCATGGTCTGCTTGCGACGGGTGACGTCGAACCGGTGCGGATCCGGGAAGGCAGAGGGGTCGCGAAGGGCGGCGTTGATCGAGAAGATCATCGGGGTCAGTGCCGGGATGTCGATCCCATTCCACGTCGTGGCCTCGGGGCACGCTCGGGGCAGCAGTCCGACGGGCGGTTCCCAGCGCAGGCCCTCCCAGACGGCCCACATCGCGTGCTCCTTCAGGTCCGAGCGCAGGATCCCGAGCTGGTCGGGGTGCGTGAGCAGCGCGGAGAGGGTGTTCCCGAGGGCGAGCATGGTGGTGTCGGCGCCCGCGGGGAAGAGCAGACGCAGGAAGGACAGGACCTCCTCGTCGTCGAGGATTTCTCCCTCGAGGTCCTCGGTCACCAGGGTCGAGATCAGGTCGTCGCCGGGGTTTCGCCTGCGCTCGGCGATGATCGGGGTGAGAAAGTCGGTGAACTCCTGGGACGCACGCATCGCGGCCTCGGGGTCGAGCGGGAAGTAGAACAGGTCGTGCGCCCAGCGGTGCACCACCGATTCGTCCTCGACGGGCAGGCCCATGAGCCGGCTGATCAACAGGACCGGGTACCGGGTCGTGAACTCGGCGACCAGGTCCGCGGTCCCGCGGTCGGCGAATCTGTCGATCAGCTCGTGCGCGAGGGGCTCCAGCAGCGGGGTGATGTAGTCGGCGACCTGCTTGCGGCGGAACGGCGGCGAGACCAGGGCGCGGTTCTTGCGGTGCTCGTCGCCTGCCATGCACTGGAGGGTCTTGCCCAGCACCGGCCCGGTGGTCATCGGGTAGATCGCCGATGCGGGGAAGGTGGCCTCATCCTTGAAGGCCGCGGCCACGAGGTCGTTGGTCAGCAACAGCACCGCGCGGACCCCCGCGAACGGGACGACGGCGTAGGGCTTCGACGCGCGGAGTTCCGCGAGGACCGCGTGAATGGTGGGGTGATCTTCGAAGGCGAAGTCCACCCCCTCGATGTCGAAACTGTCGAGAACGGATGGTGCGGTCACCGGCACTCCTCAGGCTGATGCGAATATCAGGATGCGAATATTCGTATGATGCGATACGCTTATTTGTATTGCGCCCGACAGTAGGAGCTTTGATGGCCGATGACAAGAGCGGAGCCACCAGCCCGTCTCCGCCCACCGACCGAGTCGTGTCGATAGTCGAGATGCTCGCCTCGCTCGACGCACCGGCGAGGTCCGCCGATCTGGCGGACGCGCTCGGCCTGAGCCGGTCGACCGTCGGGTCGATCCTGAGCGCGCTCCGTGAACGCGGATGGGTGCGCCGACTGCCGGACCTGAGTTACGCCCTCGGCCCGGCACTTGCCTACGTCGCGGAGAAGGCGCGGGACTCGCTCCCCGTCCCCGATGGACTGACCGGAGCCATCGAGGCCCTCGCCACCCGGGTCGGTTGCGGCGCAGCCCTGAGCCTCGTCGAAGACGGCAGGCTGATCTTCGTCGCAATGACCGAGGGCCTCGGCCATATCCCCGCAGGCATCGAGGTGGGCCTGCGGCTGCCCATGCAGGCCCCCGGCGGCGCTGCGGTCGTGGCCTTCTCGGATCACGCGCTGCAACGACGGTGGCTCGACACGGTGCCGGTCGATCGCAGGGATCAGCTCGCGGGCTCCCTGGCTCAGATCGCGGCGGACGGCGTCGGGGTGTGGGGTGCCGATGCCGCCGACATCGATCGAATCGACATACTGGCGCAGGTGGTTTCGCACCTCTCGGCAGATCCTGCGAGCCAGCGCCTACGAGACAGCGTCCAGGCGATCATCACCGAGACCAGCGGGCACCTGTACGACAGCGCCACGCTCACCTCCGACCGCGCCCTGCCCATCAGCTATCTGTCCGCCCCCGTCTTCGACGGGGCCGGAGAACCGATGTGGGAGCTTCAGATCGGACCGCTCAGGTCGGCGGTCACACGCAGCGAGCGCGAGCACTATGTTCGTGAAATAATCCACACCGCAAAAGAACTCAGCGCCATCATGACATGAACGGGTCCATGAACCCGCACGGCTGACGCATCATCGTTCGATCATCGCGATTGTCGGCGCGGCCGCCGTCCGCGGTCCTGCGTACGCACGATCGCGGCGGCGGTGGCGGCGATCGTCCGTTCGCTGTCGTCGGCCAGCCGCGCCAAGGCCTCCCGTGCAGCCGTGCCGGGAATCTCCGCAAGGGCCTGCGTGATTCGCAACCGCGTAGGCGCGTCGTCCGCGTTGTCGAGCTTGTCCTGCAGGACCCCGACGACGTCATCGGCCGCAGGCAAGACCTCCGCCAGCAGGCCAAGAACCTCCGCCGCCTCGACATCACTGCGCCCCGTGACGACCATGTCGAGGAGGGCCGGAATCGAGTCGGCGCTGCCCCGCGAGCCGAGAGCGAGGGCCGCCCGCCCGCGGACCGTGGCGTCGGAATCATCGAGGGCTCGCCTCAGAAACGCAGTTGCCTCCGCGGTGTGCACTGCCGTTATCGCGGCGGTGGCACGACGTCGGACGTCGACCTCCTCCGAGTCGAGACCGGCTGCCAGATCCGCGAGTCCCCGACCGGCGGCCCTCGCCAGCGACCAACGCAGCGCCCCGGCCACATTGGGGTCGTCCTCGGACAAGGCTGCCTCGACCAGCGCTTCGACGGGCAACGACGCATCCCCGTCCGGCGACAGGACCGCTTGTTGACGGTGGGCAGCGGACTCCGATTCCAGCGCGCGCAACAGAGTGACCATGCGCAGGACGTCCTCCCACTCCGCTGGGGCGGCAGCGTCAACGCGCTCGAGCTTCGCGAGCAGTTCCTCCTCGGCAGCGATCCGCTGGCGCGTGTGCCGGATGAGGTCTCCCACCAGATCGGCAGGCGCGAAATCGGGCTCGTCCAGTGCGCGCCTGGCCTCGTCCAACGACAATCCCAGTGTCCTCAGGCTCTCGACATGGAAGAGCCGCCGGATGTCGTCGGCGGAGTACTCGCGGTAGCCGCCGGACGTGCGGCCCGTCGGCTTCACCAGCCCCAGCGTGTCGTAGTGACGCAGCATCCGCGTACTGACGCCGGAACGCCGCGAGACCTCCCCGATCAACATCCCATCTCCTCCCCTACGTATCCGGACCGGTGACCGCGACGCGCTTCGCCATCTCGAGCGAGACGGCGAACCCGCTGTCAGGGTCGTGACAGAGCTGCTGAGTGGCCTCCGCATGCGCACGAATGCGCGGATCGGAACTCGTCACGGCTGCGTCGAGGACCGGTAGGACCGCGTCCCCGAGTCCCACCAGCGCACGGCTCAGGCTGAGCTGTGTCTCGCGGTCACCCCGCCCGAGTTCGGTCACGAGATCGGCCGCGAGCGAGGCCTCGTCGCCGGACGGCACGAGCGCCACGGCCGCCCGCCACGCGCTGCGTGCGACATCGTCGTGCTCGTCGTGCAGCAGTGCCGACACCGCGGGCCAGGCGAGCCGATCCCCGATCTTGGACAGCGTGTGCAGCGCCTGACTGCGGGCCTGCGCGGTGTCGGACCCGAGTTCGTGGATCAGCCGCGGCACCGTGATCTCGGCGGGTAAGCGGCACAGCGCCCAGGTCAGCATGTCCCGGACGAAGAAGTCCGGCTCGACGGCGCACCGGGCGACAAGAGCCTCCGCGAGACGGGGGTCAGGGCGCGTGCCCGCGGAGAGCGCCGCCCGCAGCCGACCCGATGGGTCGGCCGCGGCCAGGGCGTCGACGAGGTGGGCATTCGGCCCACCGTGGTTGGTTGTGTTCACGACAACCACCTCCTTCGTCGACCATTCGAGTCCTTGACACTGTGTCAGGGTCAAGACTCGATGTCAGGGAGCGGTGGCGCCGCATTCACCACACGTGGGCGACAGCACCTCGATGGGCGGCTGCCCCGCACCGGCTTGCGACCGCACAGGGAGCAGCGGCGGCCACGGCCAATGCTGGCCGAGGCGGCCCCGTGCGCGCAGGAAACCGAGGCCGAGCACGAGCCCGAAGATCAGGTGCCCGATCAGCGACAGCGTGATCGTCGTCGGCGTGAGCGGAAACATGTCGTGCTGACCGTTCGGCGACAGCGCAACCGTTCCGATGAGCCCGGACCACACAGGGAACACCGCAAAGGCGACGAACGCGAGCAGAACCGTGCGGCGTGACCGATGCTGGAGCCCGAGGGCGAGGGCGATGAGGAAGAAGGCGATTCCGATTCCGCCGCCGTCGCCGAGGTAGCGCCACAGGTAACCGACGATCGCGCCGGTCCTGGTGTCGGTTCCCGAGTGGAGCCATGTACCCATCTTCGGAATGAAATCGCCCCAGAGGTCGAGCATGTACACGGTGTCGAGACGGAAGACGTCGTAGACCAGACACGCGAACATTCCCCAGCCGAGGCCGTGGAGGACGATGCGGTCGATCGGGTGCGGAGCGAACACGCACAAAACGATGAGGGTGGCCGCGAGCGGAATGATCACCAGGGCACCGGTGGCACTCATCGGCACGAGGCCGAACACCTGCGCCGAGATCGCGAGCAGCGGGAGGGAGGCCAGCAGCAGGTACATGCCTATCCGGACGAAGGCCCAGTGGTGACGGACCGCCTCCCGGACGGATTCGACAGCGGGCAGGGCTGCGCCCGGCGGCCCGTGTTCGTGCACGACGGGGGTGGTGGTTCCGAGGATGCGGGGCATGGCGACGGGTTCCTTTCGGTCGGGGCCTCTCTCAACGAGTGGTCGGTTTCCGAGATCCAGCGTCCGTCGAACACCCGGCATGCGAACAGTGCCCCGAGGGGTGGTGATAGCCACCCCTTCGTTGACCCGGCGGGTGTGTGACTGCCACATCGGCTACGCGCCTGCCGAGCAGCTTCCGTTGTACGACGTCTTCGCGGGCGTTGTGCCGGAACGGATCCCGTCGGAGCCGGTGTGGCTACCGTTCCCCGCGCGGCGATAGGACAACGTGGAACTCGTCCGATCTGCGTCCCACGGCAGCTTCCTTAATTGCGTTGCAGCGGGAGGCCCGGCTCCGTACGTTCTGTCGCATGCATTGCCTCCATTTCATCCGCATCCGCCACGGCCGGGCTCTGGCCCGCTAGCGGACTCCCGGTCGCGCTGGCGCGCCCAGGGCCCTTCGAGACACATTTCACTCGAGGACCCGGAAGGGCAGCAGCTGTGGCGTCACAGTCATTCGCACACGGAAACTACTCACACACACAGAAGAAGGCTCGGAGCACGGGCGGTCGCACGCCGAGAGACCGAGCCAGGCGGGAGCTCTCGCAGAACTTTCTGACCGACCGGCACGCCGTCGACCTGGTGGTCAAGGCGGCCCGACCGGCCGGACTCGTCTTTGAACCCGGATCCGGCAAGGGCGCGCTCACCGTCGCCCTTGCCGGCACCGGAGCCGAGGTCGTCGGCTACGAGATCGACCCGCTACTGGCCGTCACGCTCAAGGCCAGGACCGGGCTCAAGGTCGTCACGGGCGACTTCACCGCCGCCCGGCCTCCCCGCGAGCCGTTCGCGGTGGTCGGCAACATCCCGTTCTCGATCACGTCGAAAATCGTCGACTGGTGCCTGCAAGCCCCGACGCTGACCTCGGCGACGCTGGTCACGCAAGTGGAGTACGCACGCAAGCGGTCCGGCGACTACGGCCGCTGGAGCCTGGTCACGGTGCAGAGCTGGCCATGGTTCACCTGGGAGTTGCTCGGACGGATCGGCAGGGAGAGCTTCCGACCGGTGCCGTCGGTCGACTCGGCGATCCTCCGAATCGAGCGACGGCCGGAGCCACTGGTGGCCGAGGGCCCCGCCTTCCGGGACATGGTGGAGCTGGGCTTCTCGGGCATCGGCGGCTCGTTGCACGCGTCGTTGTCCACGCGATACCCCGGGGTGGACGACGCCTTCGCACAGGCGGGGATCGCCAACGACACCGTGGTGGCGTTCGTCCAGCCCGACCAATGGATCGCGTTGGCTGACCTGTTGCTCGGCTGAGCGGGCACACCCGGGCATCGAGCCCAAGGGATGCCCGGGTGTTCCGCTCGCTCGAGAAGGGGCCACCGCCCAGATCGGCGGCACTGAGAGCGCGACTATCGTCCGGCGCTGCGGGCGGCCAGGCGCTGCCGCCACTGCTCCATGGCCTGCCGGAGGGCCTCGCTCACAAGGAGAGTCAATTCGGCGGAGGCTTCGAAGCGGGCGCCCGCCGGGGTTGTGGGCCCGAGGATCTCGGCCGCGCGCTGCGATGCGGCCGCAAGGGCGATGCTCATCTGCACAGCTGCGAGGAGGTTCCTGAGCCCGATCTCGTCGTCGATGACGTAGCGTTCGCGACGCCCACCGGGAACCAGTTCACGCCTGAGCATTCCCTGCTGTTCGAGGAATGCGACGGCGTGTGAGACGGACGCGGGGCTGACGCGAAGCCGCTGGACCAGGTCAGCGGCGGTGAGAGCACCGGAGTCGGTGATCTGCAGGCAGGCCAGCACCCTGGCCTCCATCCGGGGCAGCCCCTGTTGAATCAGGAGTTCAGTAAAGGATTCTGCGACTTCCTGGACCGCCTGGGGGTCGCGCCCATGGCCGCTGTCGGAGATCGGCGGCGCCGGCGGCTGAGCCTGCTTGTGCCTGCGCGCACGCTGGCGTGTGGCCTTGTGTGCCCGGTCCGCCCGGTAATCGTCGGGTCCGCCGTTGCGGGTGACCTCCCGCATGATGGTCGAGGCGGGTCGCTCCAGACGCCTGCCGATTTCCGCGTATCCGAGCCCCTTGGCCAGCCCCGCAGCGATGTGCTGACGGTCCTCATTGGTGAGTCTGCCTCCGGGCATCGGTGCCGGTCTCCTCTGTGTCGACATGCGCTGAGCGCGGCGCCCGCACCCGCCGCCCAGTATGCATTCACCCGCAACCCATTGCAATGCCTCACGCGAAGCATCCTTTGCATTCACCTTCACACTCATTGCAAATGCTGCCAAAAGTCGGTCTCTAACTGTGCAAATATGATCAAGATGGTTGTTGACCGATCCGTAAACGCAATGTACGGTCTCAGTTGTTCAGAGATTCCCGAACATCGATCGGCCGCCGGTGGCGCCGCAGGAGGATGAGAAGAATGGCTGCTTCGAACTCGACGACTTCGAACTGGACCGGCATGGTTCCCGTCGATGACACGGCACTGGCCGTGACCGACACCGGCGGCCCCGGCCGTCCCATCGTCTATCTGAACGGCGCCTACGCCGACCAGTCGCACTGGCGGCACGTGATTGCCGACCTCGGCCCCGGCTACCGGCACATCACCTTCGACGAGCGGGCCCGTGGCAAGTCGAAGCAGTCGGCGGACTACTCCTTCGAGGGGTGCATTCGGGATGTCGACGCGATCCTCGCGGCGCGCGGGGTGGAGCGACCGATTCTGGTGGGCTGGTCCTACGGTGCGACACTGGCCGCGCACTGGGCCGAACGCAATCCCGACTGCGCCGCTGGCGTGGTGTGCGTGGACGGCGCCATGCCCTACGGCCTGACCGGCGAGGAAGGCCAGGAGCGGATCCGAAAGCTGTTCCGCAGGATGCGGTTCTTCCTGCCGCTGGCGCGACCGTTCGGCATGGCCGCGCGGATGACCGCCGACCAGCACGCCGAGGTCAACATCGAGATCAACGAGATCGTCGATGCCATCGCGCCGGTCCTCGATCGCGTGACCTGCCCGGTGCGGTACGTGCTGGCAACGGGTTCCAACTTCGGCGGAGGCGAGGAGGAGATGGAAGCGGTGCGGGCCTCACTCGATCCCGTGCTCGACCGGAACCCGAACATCCAGGTCAGCGCGAAGGTCGCGAGCAACCACTCCCACATTCTTCGAAAGGACTTCCGGGCCGTCGCCGAAGCCGCCCGTGCGACGGCAGCGGACCAGGCGGGTTCGTCGATCCGATAACGAACAGGCTCAACGCCTTCCACCCTCCATGCATTCGAACACACTTCGCCACAACAGATTTGAAGGAGCACACAACCATGTCCATCACCCTCACCGACCAGGACAAGACCACCCTGCGGACCGCCGCCTACGGCGCCGTCTCGCTGCTGGCCGCCGCCGGTCGCTCGCCCCACAAGATCGCCACCAACGGCACCATCGCCCTGTCCTCCGCCACCGGCCTTGTCGGGCGCGTGCTCGCGGAGAAGTCAACGATCAAGGACCTGAACGGAAAGTCCGTCGCCGAACTCGCCGACCACGTGCTGCCTGCCCTTACCGCATCCATGGGCCTGCTCGAGAAGCAGGCTCCGGCAGAGGCAGAGAACTTCCGCAGCACCATCATCGTCACCATCGAGGCCGCCCAGATCCATCAGGGCGAGCCCAGCCCCACCATGACCGAGATGGCCCGCAAGATCACCGGAGCCCTCGACGCCGCCTGATCGGATGCAGACCCACGCAGCCACAGCGTGTCACGGGGTCCCGTTCCGGACCCCGTGGCGCGGCAGCGGGCTGATCGGAGGGAGGCAGCGCCGCGGCCGGCAACAGCAGCAGCATCACCGAGCTCTCAGCGTGGTCGGCCGAGCTCAGCTCAGCGCCCGGAGACTCTCCAACCTGCTCAGGATCGGTGCCCGCCACGTCTCGAGATCCTCCGGACCGTTCTCAGCCCACAACTCGTACAGCTCCGAGGTGTCGCCGTCGGCGATCGCGCGTTCGAGAGTGGCGAGGATCCATCCGCGCTGCTCGGGGGCCAACGACCCGGTGTACGCGGCGGCGTCGATGCCCTCGAGCTGCGGGGACGCCTGCCGAAGTCCGTGGGCCACCGCGACAACCTCCGCGAGGGCGATGGCCGCCTGCGCGTCGTCCACCTCGAGGTATCCCTCGTCGACGTGCCCGCTGAAGTCTTCGATCTCGAAGTCACCTGCCCGCAGTGCCGCGAGCAGGTCGCCCGCTCCGTCGTTCTCGAACGGTCCCGAACCCCACGTCCCCACGCCTCGCGCCTCCTGATCCGCGGACCGCTCGGTCCGTCGCGCCGACCCTACGATCAGCCACCGACAGCCCGCACGTGACCCCCTCCCTGACGAAGAGGCGCGGCGGTTGGTCGGGATTCTCATAACCTTCTTAGAGGACCACCGGAAATCGCTCTTGGACGCCCGCCCACCAGGGAATTCGCCTTTCGCCGTGCAGCTTCCGCCTGCAGTTCGGTCGGCTGACCTCGCCCGGCCGGCACTTGTCCGACCTCCACAACCACAGACCTTGCGTACGGTGAGCTTCGCAGTACCGAGCAGGTCGAGGACCGGGTGGGAGCGGTTGCCTCGACATGCGCAGGGCATATCGGACTCGGCGTTCGGTGAGCCTGCTCGGTGCACCACCAGGGGGGAGCGCAGAAGGTGTTCGCTACGTGGGGACAGATCGCCTACCGCCTGCGGTTCACCGTGATCGGGCTGATGGTCGGGCTGATGCTCGCCGTCGGGGCATATGGCCTCGGAGTCGAGAAGCAGCTCAGTCAGAGCGGATTGGTCGACCCGGGATCGGAGTCCGTGTCCGCCGCAGAGTTGGCCGACGGCACCTTCGGTCGCGACACCCGCGCCGACGTGGTGCTCCTCTACACCGCGCCCGAGGGCAAAACTGTCGACGACCCGGCGTTCGGCGCCAGGATCACCAGGAGCCTCGACGACCTCGCGGCGAACAACCCGGACGAGATCCTCAAGGTCAACGCCAGCTACTGGTCCACCAAGTTCACCGTGATGACGGACCCCGCCAAGGCACACGCCATCGCCAGCGTTGCGATCAAGGGCGACAACGACACCGAGGTCGCCGCGAACTTCAAGAAGGTCCGCGACGAGTTCTACATCGACGGCATCGATGTCCAGCTCACCGGGCTGCAGCCGGTCACCGGCACGATCAGCGACACTATGGCCGACGACCTGCATCGGATGGAGATCCTGGCCATCCCGGCCGTCGGCGTCCTGCTGTTCTTCATCTTCGGCGGCGTCGTCGCCGCGGCGCTGCCGCTCGTCGTCGGCGGCCTGACCATCATCGCCGCCAACGGTGTCGTCAAGGCACTGGCCCAACTCACCGAGGTGAACGGGTTCGTCCTGTCGGTGGTCTCGCTGATCGGCCTCGGCCTGGCGATCGACTACGGCCTGTTCATGGTGAGCCGCTTCCGCGAGGAGATCGCCGAGGGCTACGACACCGGCGATGCCGTGCGGCGCACTGTGATGACCGCAGGCCGGACCATCGTCTTCTCCGCGACGATGATCGTCGCCAGTCTCGGCGGCCTGCTGATCTTCCCCCAGGGCTTCCTCAAATCCATGGCATACGGCGCCATCGCGGCCGTCATCCTGGCCGCACTGATCTCGATAACGCTGCTGCCTGCGATCCTGGGGACCCTCGGCCGCCGTGTCGATGCGCTCGGACTCAAGTCGATTCGCCGGACCAAGACCACCGACGAGATCGAGAACAGCGCCTGGGGCCGGCTGACCCAGTGGGTCATGAAGCGCCCGCTGAAGGTCGCGATCCCCATCGTGATCGGACTACTACTGCTCACCATTCCGATCTCGGGGATCAAGCTGGGTGGGATCAACGAGACCTACCTGCCCCCGGACAACCCGACCCGGGTCGCGCAAGAACAGTTCGACGAGTTGTTCCCGAGCTTCCGCACCGAGCCGATCAAGCTGGTGATCGACGGCGCGCAGGGGGCGCAGATCACCCAGATCCTCAAGGCGGCCAACGCCGCTCCGGGTCTGATCGAGAAGTTCTCGGTGAACAACCCGACCAAGGACGGGGTGACGGTCTTCAAGGCGGGCTTGGTCGACCGCAACGACTCCGAGGCGACGATCGACTATCTCCGGGCGATGGACGGGCCCGACGGGGTCACCGTGCTCGTCGGCGGGACGCCCGCGATCGAGCAGGACTCGATCGCCGCGCTGCTCGAGAACCTGCCGCTGATGATCGCCATGGTGGTGCTGCTCACCACGCTGCTGATGTTCCTGGCCTTCGGATCGCTGGTGCTGCCGATCAAGGCCGTGCTGATGACCGCGCTCGGGCTCGGCGCCACCCTCGGCATCCTGACGTGGATCTTCATCGACGGCAGCGGTGCCAGTTTCATGAACTTCTCTCCCGGCCCGATCATGTCGCCGGTCCTGGTGCTGATCATGGCGATCGTCTACGGCCTGTCCACCGACTACGAGGTGTTCCTGCTGTCCCGGATGGTGGAGGCGAGGGCACAGGGCGCGAGCACCACCGAGGCGGTTCGGGTCGGCACCGCGCACACCGGACGCATCATCACCGCGGCGGCGCTGATCCTGATCGTCGTCACCGGTGTGTTCGCGTTCTCCGAACTGGTGATGATGAAGTACATCGCCTACGGCATGATCGCCGCGCTGATCATCGACGCCACCCTGATCCGGATGTTCCTGGTGCCGGCGACCATGAAGCTGCTCGGTGAGGATTGTTGGTGGGCGCCCGCCGGGATGAAGCGCATACAGGAGAAGCTGGGCCTGGGCGAGCCGGTCCTCCCGGACGAGCGGATGCCATCCGACATCCCGGATCTCACCGCACCGTACGACCCGATGCCGGCACCGGAAGTCGGCCAGGAAACCGCACCCCCACCGAAGAACGTTGGTGGCGAACCGAATCCGTCCGTCTCACCCGATGCCGAGGCCGGCCGACATCGGATTTCGGACGACACACCGACGTTCGGTGTCGGTGCGGAATCGACGACGGCAATTGCAGGGGGTGTGGTGCCGAGTTGACCGCGCTCAGCCCGCCGCAGCGCCGAACCACGTGGGCAGCTGACTGAGCAGATCCTGCTGATCCTCACCGACCCATGCGACGTGGCCGTCCGGCCGCAGCAATACGGCCGGGGCGTCCAGTTCCTCGCTGACGTCGGCCACATGATCGACGCGGTCCGCCCAGCCCGCCACCGACAGCCGGCCCGTCTGGTCGAGCAGTAGTCCGCGGCCGGCATGCATCAACCCGTAGAGGCGGCCTCGATTCTTCAGCCCCACGTCCCGCAGCCGCCTGCCGAGCAGTTCGTGCCCCTGGCCGAAGTCGTAGCGGACCCCGATCGCAGTGATCTTCTCGGTCAGGAACCGGTTCACCTCCTCGAGATCCATCAGTTCCGACAGCAGCAAGCGCACGGACCGGGGACCCGGCTCTGTGGACATCAGCTCGGACTGCACGCGGGTGTTGTTCAGCACGTCGGCTGCCACCGGGTGCCGTTCGGTGTTGTAGCTGTCCAACAGCCCCTCCGGTGCCCAGCGGTTGACCTCGGCTGCCAGTTTCCAGCCCAGATTGAACGCGTCCTGGACGCCGAGGTTGAGGCCCTGCCCGCCCAGCGGTGGGTGGACGTGCGCCGCATCGCCTGCCAGCAGCACCCGGTCGACCCGGTAGCGCTCGGCCAGCCGGGTGGCGTCGCCGAAGCGGGACAGCCAGCGCGGTGAGTGCACGCCGAAGTCGGTGCCGGCGAACACCCGCAACTGTTGCTTGAACTCCTCGAGGGTCGGCGGGACCGATCTGTCCTCGGCCACCCCCTCGGCGGGCACGACGACGCGGTACACCCCGTCCCCTGACGGTCCGGCGCCGAACCCCTTGTGGGTCTTGCGGACCTCAGTCACCACGGCGTCCAGCGTCTCCGGCGACGCGGCCACCTCCATCTCGCCCAGCAGCGACTCGACCCGGGTGGGCTCGCCGGGGAAGCCAACGCCGAGCAACTTGCGCACCGTGCTGCGGCCGCCGTCGCAGCCGACGAGGTAGCGCGAGCGCAGCTGCGTGCCGTCGGCCAGCAGGGCGGTCACCCCGTGGTCGTCCTGGCTCAGCCCGACCAGTTCGCAGCCACGCCGGATCGGGGCGCCGAGTTCGGTGGCGTGCTCGGTGAGCAGTCGCTCGGTGACCGGCTGCGGGATGCCGAGGATGTACGGGTGTGCGGTGTCCAGCCGGCCGGGCCGCGGCTTGGTGATGCCGGCAAAGAAGCCCCCGACCGGGTGCTGCTTGCCGAGCGCGAGGAACCGCTCCAGCAGACCGCGCTGGTCCATCACCTCGACGCTGCGCACGTGCAGGCCGAGCGACCGGACATGCCTGGTCGGCTCGGCCTCCTTCTCCAGTACGAGCACGTGCACGCCGTGCAGCCGCAACTCGCCTGCCAGCATCAAGCCGGTCGGTCCGCCACCGACAACGATCACGTCGATCATTCGAAACCCCCATTCGACAAGACCCCGCAAACTTTCGCGAATCCCTGATTTTCCGCAGGTCCTGGCCTACGGCTGGAGATTCTGCAGCACGACGGGGGCCTTGCCGCAAGACCCCCGTCGCGCTATATGTTGGAAGTGGCAGGGAGTGGTCGACCTCCCTGCCTTTGCTTTCGTCGTCCGCCGTCGACGGACAACCTCCTCGCGAAGCCGCGCGAAGCTCGCCAACCTGAATGTTGCCCCGGCGTGGCTCGGCACCGTGCAGGGATCTCGGTGGAATGATTCCGCCTACGCTGCGGCCGGCCGCTGCACGGGACTCCGCTGCGGTGCGTCTGCCCGGATACGCGGGGTGGCTGGATCTTCGGGGGAGGACGGCTGGTCGGGGTGAACACCGTTGTCACTGCAGAACGAGAACGCCGATCCGACGGCGACCGCCTCACCGATCCCGCTGCGACACGATCCGGGAGTTTCCGCCCGGACATCGAGGGTCTGCGGGCCGTCGCCGTCGTCATGGTCGTCCTCTTCCACGCCGGCGTCCCCGGTGTGGGGGGCGGGTTCGTCGGTGTCGACGTCTTCTTCGTCGTTTCGGGTTTCCTGATCACGGGGATGCTGTGGCGCGATGTGTCGACCACCGGCACGGTCGGCCTCGCCCGGTTCTACGGCGCGCGGGCTCGCCGGCTGCTGCCGGTCGGGGGCCTGGTGCTGGTCGTCACCGCGATCTGCTCGGCGCTGCTGCTGCCACCTCTGCAGGCGCGGGACGTCCTCGGCGACGAGGTGGCGAGCGCGCTCTATGTCGGCAACTACCGGTTCGCCTTGCACGGCACCGACTATCTGGCCGCCGATGCGCCGCCGTCGCCGTTCCAGCACTTCTGGTCGCTCGGTGTGGAGGAACAGTTCTACCTGCTGTGGCCGGCCCTGATCATCGGGGCTGCCTGGCTGGTTCGACGCGTCTCGCGCCGCGACGGCGCGGAGGCCACGGCGTCTGCGGCGCCGTTCGCGCTCGTACTCGCACTGGTTGCCGCGGCATCGTTCGCAACCTCGTTTGCCTGGACCGACACGCTGCCGCCGTGGGCGTTCTTCTCGCTGCCGTCGCGGGCATGGGAACTGGCCGCAGGCGGACTGGTGGCGCTCGCGGCCCGCGGGTGGAGTCGGCTGCCGTCGATGGCTGCCGCCGTTGCCGGGTGGGCGGGCCTTGTCCTGCTCGTCCTCGCGTGCACTCGGCTGGACGAGACGACTCCGTATCCCGGCACCGCGGCGCTGCTCCCGGTGCTGGGCACCGTCCTGGTGATCGGCGCCGGCTGCGCCGCACCGCGACGAGGGGCCGGTCGTGGACTCGCGCTTTCGCCGATCCGGGCGGTCGGCCGGGTGTCGTACTCCTGGTATCTCTGGCACTGGCCGGTGCTGCTGCTGGTGCCGGCACTCCTCGGTCATCCCCTCGGCTTGCTCGGACGACTCGGTGCCCTCGCGTTGTCCGGCGGATTGGCCATGCTCACCCTGCACCTCGTCGAGAATCCGGTCCGGTTCGCCGCGCCGCTGAGGGATTCGGCGTCGCGCAGTCTCGCGCTCGGCGGCGCCATCACCGCCGTCGCCGTGTGCGCGGGGCTGCTGCTCCTTCTCGCGCGTCCCGTCCCGGTCGGCCACGGCGCGGCGGCGGCGGATCTGACGGTCGCCACCGCACCAACGCCCGTGGCCGCCCCGACCATCGACCCAGACGACGCTGCGGTACAGCAGCTGACCGCTCAGGTGCAGGCCGCGGTCACGGAGTCGGCAGCGACGCTCGCCGTGCCGTCGAACCTGTCCCCGGCGCTGGCCGACGCGCCTGCCGACAAGCCGGAGGTGTTCGCCAACGGCTGCGTGCGGTCATGGCTCGAGGTCGGCGTGAGCGAGTGCGCCTCGGGCGACCCGTTCTCCACGACGACGGTGGCCCTGGTCGGCGACTCACACGCCGCGATGTGGAGCCCTGCTTTCGAATCGGCTGCCGAGCAACGACATTGGCGGCTCGAGACACTGGGCAAGGTCACCTGCCCACTGCTGGACCTGCCGATCACCAGCCCCTACCTCGGCCGGGAGTACAGCGAGTGCGAGCAATGGCGTGGCCAGGTCGTCGCGCGACTGCAGGCCGAGCGGCCGCGGTTGATCGTGCTGAGCATGTCACGGCGCTACGGCGGCGACTTCGGGTTCATCGCCTACGATCCCGCCTGGCTCGACAGCCTCACTCGCATGGTGGCGCAACTGCGGGGCACCGGGGCGGCCGTCCTGGTTCTCGGCCCGATCCCCGATCCGCATTCGACCGTGCCGACGT
This sequence comes from Rhodococcus sp. NPDC055112, assembly GCF_053607505.1. Classification (NCBI taxonomy): domain Bacteria; kingdom Bacillati; phylum Actinomycetota; class Actinomycetes; order Mycobacteriales; family Nocardiaceae; genus Rhodococcus; species Rhodococcus sp. NPDC055112. The sequence goes on along the minus strand of NZ_JBSGTR010000011.1, from coordinate 43,662 downwards.
GTCTGTCCGCGCACCTCGACGACGTGACCGCGTGCTCGCCGCCCCGCCCGGTCGCGGTGAATGCAGGCGGCATCGCGGCCGAGGCCGCGGCGACCGCGGCAGGCGGCGGACAGTACGCCGACCTCACGGAGTTGTTCTGCACCGCAGACCGTTGCCCCGTCATCGTCGGCAGAGACCTGGTGTTCCGCGACGACAATCACCTCACTCTCGAGCACGCCCTGGCGCTCACGCCCGTCGTCACCGCGCTCACGGACCGCGCGCTCGCGCCGCGCTGAGCCCGGGGCGCCTGAGCGCCGTTCTCCTCCACACGCTGACGCACCGATTGTCTTGTGCCGGTGCGGTATCGACGCCCCGCCACGATCGAATCAACCGGCGCCAGGTCCCACTGGTCGGGCACATTCGGTGCTAGCGTGCGTATTGCACAACGGCCGCGCTCGCGCTCGGTGGGCGCACGGGCGTCAGGGAGGTACAGCGCTGTGCCCCACGAAGACGATGACACGCAGACCCGAGTCGGCAAGCCGGACACGAGCCACCGCGACCCCGTTCCGCCCACAGAAGAGCGGGTCCATTGGCCGGAGCCAAGCCCCCTCAACGACTGGTGGCAGACCGTGATGAACCGCAGTCGCAACGCATCGATCTGACCACGCCGTCCCGCGCCGGGGGCCACCTGCGAACGACCACCGCGGAAACGGGGGTGGGCGAGCGGGGCGTGTGGCAGGGTGGCGGGACGAAACCGAAAGGGAAGCCGTGAGCCGCACGATCATCCGAAAGGCGGGCATCGCCGCCGTCCTGTTGATCGCGGCCACCGGCCTGAGTGGCTGCCTGGCCCCCGGCACGCCCCCTGGATGGTCGAGCTACACCATCGAGCGCGGCGCACACAGCGCGTCGGTGGGTCGCCCGGCCGGCGCAACCGGCCCCCTGGAGGGCTGGATCAGCCCCGGTGGAGCGTCGCGGACCTACGACTTCATCCTGACCCCAACGGCGGAGTACGTGCTCACCTCGCCCACCCAGCCCGAGGACCAGTTCGACTGGAACAAGCTGCCCGGCTTCTCGGACTGCGGCGACTTCGATCTTGCTCGCAACGGCGCCATGTTCGGCTGGCGATGGCGTACCGACACGTCGCCCCGCGTGCTCGAAATCGTGCCGTATGCCAATGCCAACGGCGTGCATCAATACCCGGAAAGCGCGCTCGCCACCCTCTCCCACGACGATCTCGCGGCCACTCAGCCCCTGAGGTATTCGATCCAGATCGACGGGTCCGTCTACCGTTTCGCGATCGATGGCACCATCAACGGTCGGGTGATCCACGAAACGGCCACCCTCCCCCGGTCCTGCCCCGCCAACCCCACCAGCACCGGCAAGTGGTTCGCCGGCTTCTACTTCGGCGGCACCTCGACCGCCCCCACGCAGATGTACGCCTACGTACGCGAACCCGCCGACGGTACGGAGCCCGGTCAGACCGGCGGGGACGGCTCTTTCGGCTCGTCAATCGCCGCTCCCGCAAACTGATTCGCGACCCGGGGCAACGGTTGCCAGGGCAGGGTAAGACTCAGCGTGGGGCCAGGTTCTGCAGGGCCAGCGCGAGAACACGCGACATGTCGTCGGCGTCGTAGCCCTTCTTTGGCTCGCACCCTTGGTCGGCGACCAGGTGGTTGGACATCGCCAGTCCGTGCAGCAGGACCCAGAGCAGTGGGCCGACGTCCCGGATGTCGCCGGCAATGAGCGTGCCGCTCCGCTGTGCCTCGACAACGAGGTCGTTGAAGTACCGATTGAAATCGGTGGCGGCATCCACCAGGACCCGACTCGGGGTGATCGTGTGGTCGCCTCCGAAGAAGTCGAGCCGGTAGTGGTTCGGGTATGCCCAGGCAAAGCTGACGTAGGCATGGCAGGCGCGAAACAACGGCGTGGACGCTGTCGTGGTGTCCGCGACCGCGCGCTGCATCTCCGCCGTCAGCGCGGCCAGGCTCTCGGCGGCCACGGTGCTCAGCAGGTCTTCCTTGTCCTGAAAGTGCCGGTACGGCGCCGTCCGCGACACGTCGGCCGCCGCGCCGACTGCTCGCAGCGTGACGTTGGCCGGTCCACCCCGCGCCAAGAGGTCGCTGGCCGCGGCGATCAGGGTGCGGCGTGTGTCCCGGCTTTTCTCCTGCATCTCCTGAGGGTAGGAGGTTGTTGACGCTGTCAACAAGCCGGTGTTAGGTTGACGCCGTCAACATAGGGGGCTCAATGACATCGACATCGCAGGCGAATCCTCTCGACATGCTCCGTTCGGATACTGCGGCCTGGAATTCACTACGAGCGGTCCGCGATTCGGGGAGCGTCAGCCTCGTCGACGCCGACCTGGCGGGCGCGCACCTGGCGGGGGCAGACCTGACCGGAGCGGACCTCACCGGGGCCGACCTGTCCGGAGCCGACCTCACGGATGCCGTCCTCGCGGGGGCGAATCTGACCTCCGCCGAGTTCGTCGGCGCCGTCCTGGCGAGGGCCGATCTCACCGGCGCGGTCGCTCACGACGCCAACTTCACCGGCGCGTTTCTCACCCGGGCGGTCCTGCGGGACGCGGACCTGACGATGGCCTATCTGACGTCGACCTTCCTCGGGCACGCGGATCTCACCGGAGCGGACCTCTCCGGCGCGTACATGACCAGCGCATACCTCGGTGATGTCGACCTGACCGGCGCCACGCTGATCGGCGCCTACCTGGGCAAGGCCAACCTGACCGGCGCGAACCTCGCCGCCGTCGTCCTGGACGGCGCCGATCTCACCGGAGCCACCATGCCGGACGGCACCGAGCTCGACTGACCGACAAGACGAACGCACGACGGCCGAGACGACCACCTTCGAGGGGAGGAACGGGAGAGCACTGGGCACAATCCCCCGCTGTCCCGACCCACAGATGCATCCGATAGCGAAGACCGCACTGGCGTTCGTCAACCGAGCGACCGTCGCCCTGTACCGGATATCAGACGGCCGCCTCGGCGGAAGGTCAGTGGGCCTGCCCGTTCTCCTGTTGACGGTGCCCGGACGCAAGACCGGGGTCCCGCGAACGGCACCGGTCATCTACCTCGCGCACGGCGATTCATTCGTTGTCGTGGGCTCCGCATACGGAGCGAAGTCCGACCCCGATTGGATGAGAAACCTTGCCGCGGCCGAGACCGCCCGGATCCGGATCGGTGATCACGAGCGGGAAGTTTCGGCAAGAATCGCGAATAGGGAAGAGCGCGAACGGCTCTGGCAGCACGTGATCGTCCCCAAACTGCCGACGATAGCGAAGCACGAGGCGAAATCCGGGCGCTCATTCCCGGTCGGCGTGCTCACCAGGCCATAGCAGGGCCTGCCGGATGGACAGATCCCCACCGCGGTAGCCGACGCGGCCGCGCATGCGTCACCGTAGGGGCTCGGTCGCGAGCGGAATCTCCCAGACGGCGCGAAGCAGGTCGTGGGGGATACTGTCCGACCATCGACCTGTTGACACGAGTTCGGCTGTGAGCCGCCCGATCTCGTCAGCAGCCATCACGCCACGTTCACCCTCCACCGCTACGAAGACGTTGTCGTCGACCTGATCGATGTATGGAAGAGCGGAGCGGTTGGCGGAAACCAGGCAAGGCCGCGTGTGGGCCGCACCGAACTGCTGCCGCGGCATCAAGTCCGTCAGGACGGAATATGCCTCGTCGATGTCTTTCTGATTGCCGCCGGTTCGGACCCATCGAGCGATCTCGTCAGGTGTATCGAGTGGCGTTTCCAGCACACTGTTTCCCGCGCATTTGAAGTACCAGCGCCCATCCGGGTAGCGAAGCGGCGGCATGATGATTCCACCGTAGAGGGTTTCGCCGTCGCGGACCTTGAGGTACATCGTCGCCGGGAGGTCGACCTCATCGAGCTCTGGTGCCTCCACGAGAACGACCGTGGCGCCGAATGCGTCCATCGCAAGGGGCCTGGCTATCAACCCGATCGCGTTTGTGGCCGCACCGGTAGCAACTACGACGGACCGGGCGCGCCACGACGAACCAGACCGGGCGGTGACACGTTGCCCGCGCGCCTCGCGTCGAATGTCGGTGATCTCGTCACGTACGAGAGTTGCTCCGCCGCTCGTGGCTACCCCGAGCAACGCCCGCACCAACTCTCGCGGATTGACGATGAAGGCATCCTGCTGAAGAACCCCTACGTGACCGGGTTCGAAGCTCAGGTGTCGGAACCGCTGGCGCAAGTCCGCTTCGTCGAGTCGGTCTACTCCTACTCCGAGGTCCGCGGCGTTGCCCTCCAGTCGTTCCCTGTCGAACCACTCGGCCGACTCAGGATCCGTGATGGCCTCCGGCATGACGGCGAGTGACGGTGTGGGCTTGGCGAACTCGATGCCGGTGTTCTCGTGCAGGGTGGGAAACCGACGGATCGAACGGTTGGCGAGCAGCGACGAGACCAACGGCACCTCGAGGACGTGCGCCAGTCGGCCCTGGTCGTAGTGCCCGGCCCACACTCCTTCGTGATCGTCGAAGCGAGCGGGTTCGTCGGGTCCGACGATGAGGACGTCCGCTCCGAGCGCAGTCAGATACCGGGCCGTGGCTGCTCCGATGGGCCCAGCTCCCACCACAATGACATCGAACTCGTGTTCAGCCTGCATGTGCAGTCTCCTAGTTTGTGCCCGTTCGGGCGAATGAGCGTTCTGTGAGCGGGCGGAGCGGGACGGCAACCTACGGCCCGGGGTGAGAATCCGGTGCATCAATGGACTTCTCACCCGAGCCAAGGCCGCAGCTACCCTCTCCCCCACTAGCCGCGTTCGACGAGCACGCAGCGCGCGCCGGAGAAAATCGTCGGCATGCACTTGTTGCAATGGATACACAACGACTTCGTCCACGCATCCTCGGCGATGCGGTTCACCAGATCCGGCTCACGCAGCAACGCACGAGCCATCGCCACGAACTCGAAACCCTCCGCCATCGCGGTGTCCATCCCCGCCCGATCGGTCACCCCACCCAACAACACCAACGGCAGCTTCACCGCAGCGCGGACCTGCCGCGCCTGCTCGAGCATGAACAGATCCCGATACGGATACGCGTGGAGCATCTGCTTGCCCACCAACTGCACCCCCAGCCGCACCGGCTGCGGCATCGCCGCCGCGAACTCCCGCACCGGGGCGTCACCCTTGAACAGATACATCGGGTTCAGCAGCGAACTGCCCATCGTCAGCTCCAGCGCGTCGACACTGCCGTCCGACTCCAACCACTGCGCGACCTGGATCGCCTCATCGATCCAGAAGCCGCCCGGCACACCATCATCCATGTTCAACTTCGCCAGGATCGCGACCCTGTCGCCGACCGCTTCACGCACCGCACGTGCGGTGTCGACGACCACCCGCGCCCGGTTCTCCAGCGAACCACCGAAGGAATCCTTGCGCTTGTTGAGCTTCGGACTCAGAAACGAACTCGCGAAATAGTTGTGGCCGAAATGGATCTCCACCGCATCGAAGCCACCATCGACGGCCAGCTGCGCCGCCGTCCCATGCGCCTCAGTGATCCGCGCGATGTCATCCTTCGACGCCGACCGAATCATCTTCATGCTCAACGGATTGAACGACCGCGACGGCGCCAGCGCAGGCAGACCCGTCGACTTCTCATTCGCCACCGGACCGGCGTGCCCCAGCTGGGCGGACGCCGCCGCCCCCTCGGCATGAATGGCGTCGGTCAGCCGCCGCAACCCCGGCAAGACCTCCGGCCGCATCCACAACTGCCCGCGCTCCGTGCGCCCCTCCGGCGCCACCGCGCAATACGCGACCGTGGACATACCCACCCCGCCCGCGGCCGGGCGACGATGGAACTCGATCAACTCATCGGTCACCAGAGCATTCGGCGTCTTACCCTCGAAAGTCGCGGACTTGATGACCCGATTCCGCAAGGTGATCGGGCCCAGCTTCGCCGGGGCGAGGACGTCGGGATCAGTTGTCACGGAGGGCGGCCTTTCCTAGATTTGTACGGAATCGGGCCTGCGGGGCATCGGCATCGACGACGTCGCGCGATGCCCCACAGGGTTCTTCAGAGGAGCGTTCAGAGAATGTCGGTCAGGGTCACGATGCGCTTGCTGAGTGTGACCCCGGCCGATTCGAGGACGCCGAGCACGAACGGTTCAGGATCGATGCACGCTTCCGGAGAAAAGACTCCGCGCGCGACGATCCTGCCTTCGAGCATCTCCCTCACCGCGGCGGCGGCGGCCCGCGGCGTCGGATCGTCTGCGACCCCGTCCGCGTAGACCACCTGCGCTTCGAAGATGACCTGGGCAGGTTCGCCACCGAGTTCGCCTTCCGCGACGATCTGCATCACCGTGCCGGGCATGCCACTGGGCTCGACGGCAAGCGCCCGCTCTCCCTCCGCGGTGGCCATGTACCGCGCAAGGAACTCCCGAGGCGACATAGGCAGCCCGTCGAGCCTGACGGGGTTGGTCAGGCCGAGCGTCTCGAACGCCTTCCACATGTCGTTGCCGGCTTCCTCGAACCAGGTGTACCTGACGGTGGCGTTGCGTAGCCCGGGCACGTAGCGGCCGAGTGTGATGCCTTCGGGATGCCCCATGTATCCGGCGTGACAGACCCCGAAAGGCTCCTGCAGCGTAAAGGGTTTGGGGTCCGCCCAGGCAGGCACGGATCGGACTTCGCCATCGATGAACTGCCGGACTTCACCGGACATCGAATGCAGCATGTGCTCGTTGATCGTGGCGCCCATGTTGACCATGTACGGGATCGCCATCATGACGTCGACGCTGTCGGCGGTGTCCAGCAGGTCTGCGGCCCATCGGCCGAGGAGGCTGGTGATACCCGGCGCGAAACCCATGCCGAACACGATCGTCACACCGGCTGCCCTCGCGGTCTCGTCGAGGCCCGAGTCCCGAATGATCTGCTCGGCAATATCGAACTCATCGCAGACGTCGACGTAGTTGACGCCGCACTCGATGGCAGCGCGGATGATGGGCATGCCGAACTTGAAGAACGGTCCGACCGCGTTGAACACGACATCGGCTCCGGTGATCACCGACTTGATGCTGGCCGGATCGGACGCATCGAACTGTTCGGCCTTTCCGCCCAGCTCGTCGGCGAGGGCGGTGGCCTTGTCGAGGTCGATGTCAGCGATGACGAGTTCGTCGTAACAGGCGGATGGAGCAAGGATTCTGGCTACGCCGCTGGCGATGGAACCTGCACTGAGAATGACGAGTTTCATGGGTGGCAAACCTCGATCTGTGTGGGCGGAAGAGCCGTAGTCGGAAGTGGTTGTGGCCTGGCCGAGGGGCGTAATGAACCCGACATCGGCAGGCGGGGACGGCGAGCCGATCCGGCCGCGTAGGTGCGGCGGGTCGGCCGGGACGTCAGTCGGTCGCAGGCATGTCCGGCAGCCACGACGCGCGTATTGTGGCGCCGATCACCTGCCGTGCGTACAATGTACACATCACCGCGAGTCGTGTCACTACTTGACGAGGAGATATTTTCGGACCATGAAGGAACCGTTGACGCGCGAGCGAATTGCCCAGGTAGGCATAGCCATTGCCGATGCAGAGGGAATGGACGCCCTGTCGATGCGCCGCGTGGCCACCACCCTCGGCGTGGCCACCATGTCTCCGTATCGTCACGTCGCGGATCGCGACGACCTCGTTGTCGCCATGGTGGACGCCATCACCCGCCAGACCCACCTGCCTGACGATCCCGAGGTGCCCTGGCAGGAGTTGATCAAGACGATGGCGCTCGGCGACTGGCAGGCTTTCGTGGACCACCCCTGGTTGATCGGGGTTTGGTCCACGCCGCGCCGACGCGTCGACATGGCCTCACTCGACCAGCTCGAGATCGTTCTCGCGCGTCTGGATCAGATCGGAATGGACGGCTCCACGAGCTACGCAGCACTCATAGGTGTGGCGGGCCTGACGCTCGGAATGGCTGCATTGAGCATCGACAACCCTGGCGAAGAGATCAAATCCGGCATTGACCTGCGGGAATGGCGGCTCCAGGCCGCCGCCGATCTCGATCAGCGGCTAACCCCTGCCCATGGGCGAGCCGTGCGATTCGCGTCCGAAACGCAGGACCACGCCGGCTACGCCGCGTTCATCACGGCACTGGATGTCTTTATCGCCGGCATCGAGGCCCGTCACGCACTCACCTGACCCGAAGCGCCAATCACGCGAACTCCCCCCCTATTGGACAGCCCACCGGCGCCACGCGGTTTCATCGCGTGGCGCCGGAATCATTTGGCATTCAAACCAATTCGGTAGATCGCCCGAGATGTACGAATTGTCGGCCCATCCGGACGACCTCCGCATTCCGCCGACACACCTGCAAGTCACGCAGTGTCCCATTCAACGGGAGGGTCGCTCGTCCACCCGAATCGACGGCTATAGCGTTCCCGTCCAAGTTCTCGTCGTCGAATCTGCTGGCCGAGAACGATTCTCAGAGCTCGGTACAGGTCGCCAGCGACCCCATCCGCTCCAGGACTCCACCGATCGACGCGCCTCCGAGCCAGGCACCCGCCGCATCTGCATCCTTCCCGGAAGGACTCCGACCTATGGACGCTTCTCAGTTCGCTCTCGGTACCCCTGATCCCCCGAACGAAGACCAGAGCACGCCGACAGGCAGGCAATGGACACCTCGGGTGATCGGTTCGCTGATCTCCATGGCCCTACTGCTCGAACTGCTGTCGATCAGCTACATGATGATCGCCATCGCCCTGCCCCAGATCTCCGCTCATTACCGGACCACCCAGGGCGCCTGGCTACAGACGGGCTTCCTACTGCTCGGCGCTGTTGCCTCGCCGCTCATCGGCAAACTCGCCGACACGCATGGGAAGCGCAAGCTGCTGATGGTGTGCATCGCCCTCTCCGCGGTGGGCGCGTTGGTATCCGCCACCGGCTCCAGTTTCGGTGTCATCGTCGCCGGCCGAGCGCTGACCGGCATGTTGGGTCCCTGCCTGTTCCTGGTCTACACACTCATCCGCGACGTATTCCCCAAGCAAACGGTCGCCATGGCGGTCAGCATCGCGATCAGCGGCATGGGCCTGGTCACGGTCCCCGCTCCCTTCCTCACCGGCTGGCTGGTCGACGACTTCGGGTTCCGCAGCGTGTTCTGGTTCACCCTGATCTGCCTCTGCGTTCTCGGGCCCCTCATTCTCGCCACCACCGATGAGTCGCCCGTGCGGCTGCGGTCGACGATCGACCTCGTCGGCGCGGCGCTACTCGGAGCGGGGATCGCCGGAGTGCTGATCGGCGTCAGCTTCGCGCCGGATTGGGGGTGGACCGCACCGAGCACGCTGGCCTACCTGATCGGCGGAACCGCGTTGTTCGCAGCCTGGATCGTGTCGGCTCGCATGATTCGCGAACCGCTGATCGACCTCCGGATTCTGTCCAATCGCGCGGTCGCCCTGACCGTACTCAGCAGCGGACTCTGCTATGCGGTCAGCGCCGTGTTCGCAATCTTGCTGCCATTCATGTGCATGACCCCCGCGGCCCTCGGCCTCGGCTACGGGTTCGGGGTGAGTGCCGAGGGTTTCGCCGTCTTCCAGGCGCCGCTCGGCGGCGCGACGGTTATCGGGGGATTCGTCGTCGGCTTCCTGGTCTCGCGCACAGGTTCACGCACCCTGATGATCGTCGGCATGGCCGTCATGGCGCTCGCCTGCACGCTGACCGCGATTTCCCACGAGTCCAAGCCGCAGGTCATCATCTTCTCCGCCTTGGTCGGGCTCGGCAGCGGCATCGGCTACGCGGCGGCACCGAACCTGCTGCTCGCGACGGTTCCACAACCGCTGCAGGGAACAACCGGTGCCGTGTCCTCGGTGTCGCAGAGCGTCCTACCCGCCGTCCTGCCAGTCGTTGCATTCACGGTCCTCAACTCCCACATCGCCACCGTCGTCGAGGGCGCGGCGTTCTACACCGACGAAGGACTGACGATCGGCTTCCTGATCGCCGCCGGCGCTGCGCTGGTCGCGGCTATCGCAGCGTTTGCGCTGCCACGCAGAGTCGAGCAGGTCGCCGACCTCGACATACAGACGCAGCCGCTGTCCGCCGAGCCCGTCCTTTCGCCCAACGCGCCCTGACATCGGGGGATCGTGCCCCGAACATGCGGCGCGGCCGACCACCCCCGACCGATTCCTGCCATCGTCCCAACGGAAGGAGCCGGCCAAGACAGCCCACACCAGTGCTCGACGAACCATTTCGATACCACATCAATCGAATCACACTACAAAACAAGGAGTTTCGACAATGGGATCCACAGAAGCCGACCTTCAGCAGATCGGCACCGCGGCCGCACTCATCGGCGGAATCGGCGGCGTAGTCGCCGGCGTCGGCTCAGCGCTGGGCCTGCTGGCTCTCGCAGGCGCAGGCTCGGCCGCGTAGCCGCGAACAGAGAGCGGAATCCTCTCGGCAGGCCCGCGAGCCTGCTGAGAGGATTCCGCCGCGAGAGATCGTGACGATCGCCCCTGACCTGTCACCAGTGACATATCTTCGACACATGTTGCACCACTATGGGATTAACCCGTTGCCGATGCGGAAGCACGCCACGAACAACCGCGTGCCCGAACCCGGCAAGTCAGCAGATCACTTGCCGGGCAGCCATGCGTAGTTCGCCGTCCTGGACCCGTACTTGGCGTATCTGGATATCCATTCTTTGCTGACGGCGGCAACCCGGCCGGTGACGAACAGTCGCCGCACCCGGTCGTCGCGTCGGCTTGCCTGCACCACACCGTCCCTGCGCCCCAGGCTCAAGGCTTGGCCGGTGTAGCCCATCGAATACGGCTTCGGATTGCGCCCCTTGGCCATTCGCGCGAGGGTGTCGGCCGCGTGCGCTCCTTGGGGCGCGGCCGTCGCGCAGCTCAATCGGGCACCGGGGACCGCGGCGCAGTCGCCGACCACGAAGATCCGAGGGTCCGTGACGCTGCGGAGGAACTCGTCCACCTCCGCGCGCCCTTCCCCGTTCACCTGCAGGCCGCTGCGGGCGGCGAGCTCGGGAACGCCTGCCACCACCGCCCACAGGGTGAGGTCCGAGTCGAGTCCCGCGCCCGAGCGGAGGTGGACGGCGCCGTTCGGGCCGGGGTCAACGGCGCTGACCGAGCCGTTCACGATCTCCACGCCGAGGTGATCCAGTGCGGTGTGCACTCGCTGCTGCGCACCGGCGGACAGGCTCGCCGCGACCGTCTCGGCGACCAGGCGGACCCGCAGGTCGGGGCGGGCTTCGGCGACTTCGGATGCGGTTTCGATACCGGTCAGGCCGCCGCCGATGACAGTCACGGTGCTGTCCGCAGGAAGCGCGGCGAGCGCCGCGCGGGCCTGGTCGGCACCTTCCCATGTGCCGACCCCGATGGTGCCGGCCAGCGGCGTGACCGTGCTGCCGACCGCCAGGAACAGGTAGTCGTAGTCGAGGCTGCCACCGTCGTCCAGCGTGACGTTGCCGTCGCCGACCTTCTCGACGCTCCCGACCCGCACGGCGATCCCCGTGGCGAGCATCGAGGAGAGGGGCGTCGCCGCGTCTCCGGTCCCCGCGATCTGCTCGTGGAGCCGCACCCGCTCGACGAAGCTCGAGCGAGGGTTGACCACCGTGATCTCCGCGTCCGGCACCTTCTTCGCCAGCCGGTTCGCCGCGATCGTCCCGGCATAGCCTGCACCAACCACAACAACTTTCACGATTGACCTCCTGTATCGGAATCGGATCGGGAAGTTATTTCTCGCTCGCGTGGTCGAGCCGGGCTGCGACGAGCTCCGCCGCTGCGCGCAGGTAGCGCTGTGAGTCGATACCGCTGGGGTGCTCGCCGTCGAAGATGTCGGCCATCAGCCAGAAGTGGGAGACCGCGCCGACGAGTACCGCCGCCGCCGCGGGCCAGTCGCCGTCGGCGCCGCCCGCGAGCTCGGTCAGCGCGCGCGTGACCACCGTCATCACGACCTCGTACTCGTCGTGGCGGAAGGATGCGAGCACCGAGTCGTCGATCGAGTTGTCCCGCATCAGTATTCGAGACACGTCACGATTGTGGTCGAGGCGGGCCAACCCCATCTCGGACAGCAGGAGCAACCGGTCGACCCGGCTCGCGGTCGGGGCGATCGAGTCGAGCATCCCGACGAAGGAGAACTCGGGGTCGAGCAGGTGCTCCCAATCTCCGCGCTGCGCCAAGCGATGAGTAACGGCCTCGGTCAGCAACTCGCGCTTCGAGCGGAAGTGGCGGAAGAGCCCTCCACCGCCGGGGAGCAGGCCCGCCTCTCCCTCGATCTGCGCCACCGACGTCCGAGCAAACCCCTGCTCACCAAAGAGACGTAGGGCGCTCTCGATGATCTTCTCTCGCGTCGACACAATGCGACAGTAAGTGCTTACTGATATTCGGTCAAGGGATGGGCGCAGGAATCGGTTTGCCAAAGGGCTGCCGGCTCGGGCCGACACCAAGCGCCCTGACCGGTTCGATTCTGTAACGCCGCTGCCCACAAAACAGACCCACCGGTATGAACATTTCGAGGATTGCCCGCGCCACCCCGCTCGCAGCGGTCGCTTGTGCGGCGATGGTCATGTTGTCCGCACCCTCGTCCGCAGCCGAGGTGCTCGATGTCACCGTCGTCCCCGGACTCAGCGGGGGTCCGACGACGCCGTACGGGGCCGGTTGCACCTACCTGGTCGTGGCCAGGACAGCCGCCCTCGCGGAGGCAGGCGTGGGGATCGCCGACCTGAACCGTGCGTCGACCTTCTTCCCGACCGAGTTGATCTGGGACACCGTCGATCCCTACTACGTCCCGACCGTCGTGCTGGGTCATGCCTTCTCACTGTGGACGCCGACCGCGCCGGGAGAGCACACCCTGATGGCCTACCAGACGTCGGCGGGCGGGCCGATCGAGACGGTCACCGTCAACCCGGGCACGCCGATCGGTCCCGGTTGCGTCGTCGCGCCGTGATGACCGAGACGACCAGGCAGCGCACCCGCCGGAAATGCGCCAATCGATCGGTTTCCCCGCAAATGACCTGGAACGTGTTCTAGGTTCGGATCATCGCCCTCGCCATCGCGGGACCGGTTCTGGAAGGAATGAAGATGCAGTTCAACCTCGCGGACGTTTTCGAGACGGTCGCCAGCGCAGTACCCGATCGCATTGCATTGACGTACGAGGGTGAGAACCTCTCCTACACCCAGCTGGACGCAGAGGCCAACAGGGCCGCCCACCTGCTCGCACAGGCAGGCATCTCCCGCGGCGACCATGTGGCGTTGTTCCTGAAGAACGGCATCGAGCACGTCACGTCCATCCTGGGGTTGATCAAGATCCGCGCGGTGCCGATCAACGTCAACTACCGGTACACGCCCGCCGAACTCGAGTACATCTTCACCAACTCCGACTCGGTCGCGGTGGTCGTCGAGATCCCCGAGCACCAGCGCACCCTCGCCTCCCTCCTCGAGGTGTGCCCGCTGATCCGGACGGTGTTCGTGGTGGGCGAGATCGCCGACGAGCTGCTCGCAGCCGCGAATGCGCGCGCAGTCTCCGTGGTCTCCTTCGCCGAGGCTCGCGAGCTGTCGCCCACGGCCGATTTCGACTCCCGCACGGGCGACGACCTGTACCTGCTCTACACGGGAGGAACCACCGGATACCCGAAGGGTGTCATGTGGCGGCACGACGACTTCTTCCGCAAGCCGCTCTCCGGCGGGAACCCGTACGGCGAGGGCACACGACAGGACCTCGCCGAGGTCGCCGGCGCTGCAAAGGAATTTCCCGAACTCTCCTTCCTCATCGCCGCACCCCTGATGCACGGCGCCGCACTGTACTCACTGTTCACCTTCTTCACCCTCGGTGCTCGCGTGGTCCTCAGGCGGGACTTCGACCCGAAGAAGGTCGTCGAATCGATCGAGAAGGACTCGGTCCAGGTGATCCTCATCGTCGGCGACGGCATGGGGCTTCCGTTGGTCGACGAGATGGAACGACGCAAGGGCGAGGTCGACCTCAGCTCCCTGTTCTCGATCACCTCCGGCGGCGCGATCTGGTCCACCAGCGTGCGAGACCGCATGCTGGCGGTCAAGCCGGACCTGCTGTTGCGGGACAACTTCGGCGCCTCGGAGTCCGGCAACGACGGCGCCTTCACCATCGACGAGGCCGGCAATCTTCGAATGCCGCCCTCGCCGAACATGATCCTGGTCGACGAGCGGCTGAACGAGATCCCCTCGGGCTCCGACGAGATCGGCTACATCGCCCGCATCGGCAACGTCCCCCTCGGCTATTACAGGGACGAGGAGAAGACCGCCCGGACGTTCCCGACTCGCGCCGACGGCACCCGCCTGTCGGTGCTCGGCGACATGGGCAGGGTGGAAGCGGACGGCACCATCGTCTTCCTCGGCCGCGGCTCGCAGTGCATCAACACCGGCGGCGAGAAGGTCTTCGCCGAAGAGGTCGAGGCCGCCCTGCACGGGCACCCGTCGATCGTCGACGCGCTCGTCGTGCCCGCACCCGACGAACGCATGGGCCAACAGGTCGCCGCCGTCATCGCGACCTATCCCGGAACGCCCGAACTGACCCTCGACGAGGTTCAGGAGCACTGCCGCAAGACGTTGGCCGGCTACAAGGTCCCGCGTTCGATCGTGCTGGTGGACGAGGTCAAGCGAACCCCCGCAGGCAAGGCGGACTATCGCTGGGCGACGACGATGGCGTCCTCCTAGTCGCACCCGATCCGATCCACGCTCGAGCACACGTCGCCCGAGCGTGGATCGGATCGCCGTGACCGTCCGTCGACCTCGGCCGCTCAGCGGATCCCGTCGGTCGCACGCAAAACCCTCAGAAGCTGTGTCGCATAGTCCGGATCGAAGCGGTACCCGCCGTCCGCGGCGACGAGGTTCCCGCGTTCGACCTTCGCGTCCCACCAGTCCCGCAGGAACCCTTCCGCGTACCCGCCCGTGCAGAAGCCGTACGGGTCGGCCACGAACGACGTGGTGACCATGAGGGTGTAGCAGGGCCGCTCGTAGTCGTCCTGCCCCTCGGCCCGGTTCACGAAGTCCTCGAACGATTTCGCCGTGGCCAGGTGCGAGTACAGCCAGAACATGACGTCGTACATCAGCCACGAGTCGCCGTCCGCATGGAGCGCGTAGAACCCCTTCTCCGTCACGATCCGCTCGGCGAGGTCGCGGACCAGCGCCTCGCCGTCCTGTAGGCCAGCCTCCTCCATGGCCCGGCGGACGATCGGCGAGAGCGTGCCGTGCCGCACCACCGCCAGATCGGCCTGCAGCATCTCCTCGCTGTCGTCGAACTCGTCCTCGCCCACCAGACCACGGACGAAGGTCGCGAAGTCGGGCGCGACCGCGGTGACGCGGTAGTCGGCCTCCTGGTCGACGTGCACGACCCGGGGTTCGCCGCGAGGGCCGCACGCCCGGTAGTCGAGCATGATCTGCTCGTGGCCGGCACTCGGGGTGTCGGCGATACCGACGCCGATGTCCGGGTACCCCCACTCATCCCGCATGAACGTCGCGCCGAGCTCCCCGCACAGCGACCAGGTGGCGGTACGGCCGATCGCATACAGGCCGCTGATCTGGATGTAGTCCTCGGCCCAGCTCGTCGACTCGTCCATCGGGTGGCACGGCCGCTCGACCATGCCGCCGTTGTGCATCCGCATCAGTTCCACGTAGGAGTCCGGGAGCCGGTACCCGCCCAGCTCCTCCTCGATCGACGCGATCAGCTCATCGGCAGGAACGGGCTCGGTGTAGTTCGCCCGCGAGTAGTCGCCCTCGTCCCAGAAACCCCCGAAGTCGACGCCGACGAAATGGCCCGTCATGCGCGGAACGCCATCGGCTCGACCGACGCCCGGTTCGACGGAATCGATGTCCTCCACGCTCACTGGCCCTTCCCTTTCATCCGGATGCTGCGATCGAACCACGAGGCGGACGCAGGCACCGCGGCCATCCAACTCCCCGCTCCCGATGGGTTCGTCAACCGAAGGTCCCCGGCGAGATCACCGACCGCATCTCGATCCACAAGACCGGCATCGGCTCCGACGCCCGCGAACTCCGCATCGAAGGAGCTAGCGGCGGCCGAACCGGTTATTGGACAAAGGCACTCACCGCGACCGAGTGGAGCTTCGCGCGATCGAGGTCCCGCTTGACGTCCTGGGTTCCGGCGTCGCCCTCGCCCGCACGCTCTAGAAATCGGGTCCCCGAACCCGGCTACGGAGTGAGGGCAGGGCTTTTCGGATCGATCAGGATCTTCGCGTGATCCTCGGGGTTGCCGAGCGCCGTGAACGCGTTCTCGACTCCTGCCAGCCCGACCGTCCCGGTGATCAGCGGCGACGGGTCGACCTTGCCGTCGGCGATCAAGTGCAGCGCGTGACGGAATTCGCTCGGGTCGTACCCCAGCACGAAACGAAGTTCGATCTCCTTGTTGATCGCCATCGCCGGCCGGATTCGATCGACCTCCATACACACCCCGACCACGACCACTCGCGAGCGCAACGGGGCGCTTGTCAGAATCTGGTCGATGACTCCTGGGAGACCGACACACTCGAAAACGACAGGGCCGGACGGCGTCGCGCCGACCGCGTCGGCGAGCCGGAACACATGCCACCACGGCAGTTTCGGCACCTTCTGCAGCCGCTCCATCGTGCCGATGCCGAGATCGAGGAGGTCGGGGATCGCGCCGAGCTCGTTCCGCTGCGTGTACGAGGTCCAAGGAGAATGGGTCGCGGGGTCGACCACGACGTCGGCTCCGCACTGCGCGGCCAGCTGTCGCCTGCGAGGCGAGAAGTCATTGGCGACCACGGTGCGGACCCCCGACGCCTTGAGCATGCTGATCACCGCCAAGCCGATCGGTCCACATCCGATGACGATGGCGGTCTGCCGCTTTCCGACCTCGCCCCTGCGCACCGCGTGCCAGGCCACCGCCATCGGCTCGGTGAGGGCGGCCTTCTCGGCCGACAGGCCGTTCGGCACCGCCATCATCACCGCCTCCTGGACGACCACCCGTTCCGAGTAGCCGCCCGGCGCCGCGGCCGAGAGCCCGGTCAGGTGGACGCCGGAGTTCTGGCGAATGATCGGCATGGCGACCACCCGGGTCCCGACCGGCCAGCGCTTCCTACAGTCGGGCCCGTACTCCACGATCTCTCCGCAGAATTCATGGCCCAGAACGACATCCTGATGCGAGCGCATGAACCCGTCGTAGCCGGACTCGGCGGCCAGATCCGCCAACTGGTCACAATGGACGCGCGCATGCAGGTCCGAGCCGCAGATCCCACACCGCAGCACGTCGATGAGGACCTGCCCCGCCTTCGGCGTTGGCGCCGGGACATCGGCCACCCTCAACTGTGCGTCGCTACAGAGAACCGCCTTCATCGCCAACTCCTCGGTCGAAGCTGTGGACAGGATAGCGGTGAATCAACCCCTGTCTCGGGTGATCGCTCCCGGGTAGGACCTCGACTGAGCGGGTGGCCACGATTGCCGAATTCGGTTGCGCGAGTATGGTCCGGGTTGCACGATTTGTAACGAATTCTGTTGCGCAACCGGTATGGAGGGTGCGGCGGACGTCTCGGTTCGCGCATCTCGGATCAAGGGGAGTGATCATGAGCAATCAGTTGGTGCGGCGTGGGTGCGCTGCGACCCTCGCTGCTGTCGGGCTGAGTACCGCGGTGGTGACCGGCGGAGGCGCTGTCGCGAACGCGCAGCCCGCGCCGCCGACGTCGACGACCATGACGTGCGGGAGCCTGAACCCGCTCTTCTGGGCACCGTCGTTCACCTGGACCGTCCATGCGGCATCCGGAGAGTCGCTCCGTCCGGGCGCAGACGCGCTGGAGCCGGCGATCTTGCTGAGCGGCGGAAATGAACTGCCCGTGCCTCCCGGCGGACTCATTCCGAGCATCGGAGTCAACTGGTACGGCACGCGGGTGCTGGTCGACTGGACCAACAAGACGACTGGAGCCACCGGCCGTAGCGTCAGCGACGAGACGGCCTTCCAGCAGCATCCCGGAATCCCGATCAATCGAACCTGGACGGGCACCGGAGCGGTGGATTTCACCGTCACCGTCGAGACCGGGGCGGGACTGCGGTTCATCAATACCCAGAAGGCCGTATGCAAGGGCACGATCTCGGTAGTCCCCGGGCGTAACTAGGGACCGTCCGGTTGGCGGCACGCCGCCAACCGGATGACGCCCCGCCCACGCTCACCTGGGCGTGAGGTGATGCCCCATCAGAACGCTGAGCTGGGCGCGCGCATCGACGAAGGGCTGGCTCGACTCGAGCGCGCGGCTCTGCACGATGGCGCCCTCGATCACCGACAGCAGCAGCCCCGCCGTCGAGCGCGCGGCCGCTCCCTCGATTCCCGCCGCGACCATCCCGTCGGCGAGCCGGGAGGTCCAGTCGGTGAACGCCTGACCGGCGGCGGACTGCACCGCCGGGTTCTGCTCGTCCAGCGCGGCCGCCATCATGAACGAGCCCAGCCGGTACTCACTGGACTCGAGCGGCTCACGCCAGAAGGCGAACAGCTCGTCCAGCCACTGCTCCACCGACGGCGCGCTCGCCAGCTTCTCCGCCATGACGCTCACGTGCGAATGCACAACTCTCGACACGATCCGTGTCGCCGTCTCCACCAGCTGGCCCTTGCCGGACGGGAAGTGCTGATACAGCGAATTGCGTGACGCATTGCTGCGCTTGAGCAGCTCGGTCAGCCCGGCCGCGTTCACCCCGAACTCCTGCACCATGGCGATGGTGCTCGCGAGGAGTCGAGCTCGCGGTCGTGCCGTGGTCATGCGAATCCTCCCGCTTGTGTGAACCGATCGGTTCATGTTAGATGATGTCAATTGATGGACCGATCGGTTCACATGGAGAGGATGCTGTGCCCGCCCCCATCGCCACCGCCAATCCCGTCACGCACACGGCCCTGCTGGGCCTCGGCGCGTACCGGCCCCGACGCGTCGTCCCCAACTCCGAGATCGTCGACGCCATCAACTCCAGCGACGAATGGATCCAGACCCGATCCGGCATCAAGGCCAGGGGCTGGGCCGACCTCGACGAGACCATCGTCTCGATGAGCGTCGCGGCATCACGCGACGCACTCGCCGCCGCAGGCCTCGAGGCCGGGCAGATCGACGCCGTGGTGCTGGCGACGTCCTCACAGATGGTGCTGGGACCGTCGGCGGGTGCTGTGGTCGCCACGGAACTCGGCATGCACGACACCGCGGCCTACGACATCTCTGCCGGGTGCGCGGGCTTCTGCTACGCGCTCGGCAACGCCGCGAGTCTCGTCCGCGCAGGGCAGGCCCGCCACGTCCTGGTGATCGGCGTGGAACGGCTGTCCGACCTTCTCGATCCGACCGACCGGACCTGCGCGTTCATCTTCGCCGACGGCGCGGGCGCGGTAGTCGTCGGTCCCGCCGATGCCGAGGGAATCGGTCCGGTCGCCTGGGGTTCGGACGGAACCCAGACCGAAGCGATCAAGCAGGACAAGGACTTCAAGCAGTACTTTGCCGAGGTCGCCGCCGCAGAAGCCGGTGGCGGCACCACGGAGCGGCCCTACATCCGGATGAACGGTTCGGCGGTGTTCCGGTGGGCGGTGACCTTCCTGGAGAAGGCCTGCCGCGACGCACTGGAGAAGTCCGGGATCACGGCCGACGACCTGGACGCCTTCGTGCCGCACCAGGCCAACAGCCGCATCACCGACGCGCTGATCCGGACGCTGGGGCTTCCCGAGACCGTCGCGGTCGCCCGCGACATCGTCGAGACCGGCAACACCAGCGCGGCATCGATCCCGATGGCCATGGAACAGCTCCTCCGTTCGGGCGGCGCCAAGCCCGGCGACACCGCGTTGCTGCTCGGCTTCGGCGCCGGACTGGCCTACGCCGGACAGGTCGTCCGGCTGCCCGCGATCGTCTGAGTCACCGAGCCCGGCGGGGCCGCGTCGTGCGGTACCCGCCGGGTCGGCGTGGCGTCCACGCCGGACCGCGTGCAGCTCGCACCGGCCCCAGGAAGCGCACGGGGTGACACCCACAGCCCACGCGATCCTCATCCGTCGCGGTCGGGTCCTCGCGCAGGGACCCATCGGGGAGGTACTCACGAGCGCCGAGGTCAGTGCGTGCTTCGAGCACAGCATCGAGATCAGCACGCATCGCGGCCGTTGGGCCGCCCGAGCGTTGGCGTCCGTCTGAGGACAACCGGCGTGGTTCCCGCCGATCTCACCGGGGGCAGCCGGTCCGGGGCGTCCGTGCCCTCTCCTACGCTCGGACAGGTGGACTGGGCGAGAGTGGAAGCGGCCGTGCAGGATCAGATCGTGGCGTTCGTGCGCCGGATGCGCGAGGAGCACGCCGACGACCGGATCTACGGCGCCGCCGTGCACGGGTTCTATGCCGAGGCCGGCGGAGTGATCGCGTGGCCGATGATCGGGGTCGTCAGCGAGGAGTCCCTCGCGTCGGTCGTGACCGACCGCCACGACGCCGACGCGCTTCGGTGGAGCCCGGCCGACTGGCCGTGGCAGCTCGACCCGGGCGAAGCGGAGAACGGCTGGGCCGGGCGGGTCGAGGCGGCCGCGACGGCAGACGGCGGCAAGCGCTGGCATACCGTCCACGACCGGTTCGAGCGCGCGGTCGCCAAGGCCTGCAAGGCGGCGCGTCGCACCCTGGTCGACGAGGGGGTCGTCGACCGCGAATTCGTCGCGGTGGCCATGGACGAGGCGTGGGAGCTGATTCCGCTGAGCCTGACCAGGACCCAGGTGCGCAGGCACTTCCCCGAGCTCGACGAGGAACAGCGGGCGATCGACCGGCTGGCCGCGATGCCGCCCGAGCAGAGGGTGATCGAGTTGATCGCGATCGCCGACTCCCCCACCCATGCGCCTCCTGGTGCCGAGCGTGCACGTTCCTGGCTCCGCGAGCTGGGGCCCGACGCGGTGCCCGCGATCCTGGGGCACCTGCCTGCCGCGCGGGAGATATGGCCGTGGGCGAAGCTTCTCGGTGAGCTCGGCACCCCCACAACGGAAGTGGTGGCCGAGCTGGACGCAATCGTGGGCGACCGTCGACTGGGGGAACCCGACCGAGCCTGGGCCGCGGCGGCGCTCTCCCGCCTCGGCCGGATGGCCCTGGTGACGGCCCGGCTCGATCGGCTTCCCCTGGAGGTCGCCGTCCGGGGGCTCAGCGCGCCGTACACCTCCTTCCGGGACGTCGGCGTCCACGAGCCGTTGGACTACGGCCCGCTGGAGGCGGCGCTCGCCGAGCATCCAGCACTGCACGGCGCGGTGTGTGACCGATTGGCCCCCGGCAGCGGGTACTGCATCATCGACACAGACGAGGTCGAGGCGGCGTTCGCGGGACTTGCCTCGCCGTGGACGGCGATCCGGCGGCACGCCGTGTTCGTGCTCGCGGACATGCCACTGACCCCAAACCAGCGCGAGCGGTTCCACGCCGAACTGCACCGGCTGGCGACGGACCCGAACACCCTCGTCCGCGATGCCATCGCCGTGGTCGGCGAACTCGGTACCCCCACAACGGAGGCGGTCAGCCCCGGCGCGGACGGCGCAGCCGGAGCCGGCTGTAGGTGAAGACGGCGAGCACACAACTGATGAGCACCAGCATGGCGATGCTGAGCAGCCACCACGATGCGGTGTGCTGCCACAGCGTGTCCGGCTCGGTACCGGTGGAATTCGTGACCAGGTCCACCGTCGAGGCCGCGGCCGCGAACCCCCAGCGGGACGGGAAGAGCCACGCAAACTGTTCGAGTACGGCGCGTCCGGTGATCGTGATCAATCCTCCGCACATCACCAGCTGCGCCATGATCGTGACCACCAGCATCGGCAGCACCTGCTCGTTCGAGCGCGCCACCGACGACAACGCCAATCCGACCAGCACGCAGCAGCATGTGGTGACGGCGATGTCCACGATCAGTTCGACGGAACCGGAGGAGAGCACGCTGCCGCGACCGGGGAAACCCTTGCCCGCGTAGACGATCATCACCATGATCACCGACTGCACGATCGCGGCGGCGCAGAACACGACGATCTTCGCCGTCAGGTAGGCGGACGGCATCAGCCCGGCGGCACGTTCGCGCTGATAGACCATGCGCTCTCCGACCAGGTCGCGGATCGTCAGTGAACAGCCCATGAAGGCGGCGCCGAGAATCAGCACCACCAGGATCTGGGTGAGTTCGCCGGACACGTCGGAACCAGACGGCCCGAACCCGGTGTCGCCCGGCACGAGCAAGGCCAAGCCGCCCAGCACGAAGGGCAGCAGCGACAGGAAGATCAGGTAGCCCCGGTCGGCGCGGATCAGCCGAACCTGGCGGCGGGCGACGGTGCTCAACTGCTTGCGCCCCGAGGTGTGCGCGGGAGAGCCGAGCGGCCCTGGCGGGGTCGGGGGTGGCGCCTCCACCACCGGGCGGGTGGCGCGGTACTCGGCGAACACCCCGTCGGGGTCGGCTGCGACGCGGGCGAAGATGTCGGCCCAGTCGGTGCTGCCGAGCGCGGCCCCCACCCGGTCCGGCGGGCCGACGTAGGCGGTCTTGCCGCCCGGTGCGAGGAGCAGCACCTGATCGCACATCTCGAGGTACGACAGCGAATGCGTGACGATGACGACGATGCGGCCCGAATCGGCGAGGCGGCGCAAGGTCGCCATGATCTGCCGGTCGAGCGCAGGGTCGAGACCCGAGGTCGGTTCGTCGAGGATGAGCAGTGATGGACCCGTCAGCAACTCCAGCGCGACGGATGCACGTTTGCGCTGTCCGCCGGACAGGCGGTCGACCCTGGTGGCGGCGTGTTCGGTCAGCTGCAGCTCGTCGAGCACCGTCGCGATCACCTCTTCGCGGTCGGCCCGGCTCGTGTCAGGCGGCAGCCTCAGTTCGGCGGCATAACCGAGCGCCTGCGAGATGGTCAGCTGCCGGTGCACGACGTCGTCCTGGGGGACCATCCCGATGCGAGAACGCAGCACCTGGTAGTCGACGTGCACGCTGCGGCCCTCGAACTCGACCACTCCTTCCGTGGGTCTTTCCGAACCGGAGATGATCTTGGCGACGGTGGTCTTTCCCGCGCCGGAAGGGCCGATCACCGCGGTGAGACTCCCCGGTCGGGCAGCGAAGGTGACGTCCTCGAGCAGCCGCCGCCCTCCTTCGATGGTGAGTCCGACGCCGTCCACACGCAGACCGCCCGCGGTCGGCGTCATCGCCTGCCGTGAAACGAGTCGGCCTTCCTGCACGCTGAAATCGGTGTTGCCGATCGTGACGACGTCGCCGTCGGTCAGCTGCGCGCGCGACACCCTGGCGCAGTTGACGAACGTTCCGTTGACGCTCCCCAGGTCGTCGATCTCGAGGCCGGACGGCAAGTTGTGGACGATGGCGTGATGGCGTGATGCCAGCACGTCCCGGACAACGATGTCGCTGTCGGGCGACCGTCCCACCGTGAGGGATCCCGCCGGGGCCGCCTCATGCGGTGTCGGGGGCGGGGCGCTCGGGGCCCCTGCCTCGATCGTCGACTCGTCCCATCGACCGCCCACGTCCAGTCTCGTCGCGTCGGGATCTTCGATCGAGAGCCGCACGACGGGTCCCTCGACCGCGTCACCCAGGCGGACGAGGACGTCGCTCGTGACGGGAATCTTCTCTCGGCGCTCGCCGCCGACGTAGATCCCGTTCTTGCTGCCGGCGTCGACGAGCTGCCAGCCCTCGTCCCACCTGAGCCGTGCATGCTCGCGCGACACCAACGGATCGACGATCGTGATCTCCAATTGCGGATCCCTGCCGATGCGTACGGGTCTGTCCGCGCTGTGGCTGGTGCGGCCGTGTCCGGCCTCGACCACGACCCGCGGGTGCTCCGGGTGCTCCTTGTTCGCCCTGTCGTCCATCGCCACGGCCTCCGATCAGCGTCATCGGGTGTAGAGCGTCGACTCCTTCCATGGTCGCACGCATGCCAGAGCATCGATACCTCCTCGGTGCCCGATGGGGCCGTTGGACGCCGTCCAGCCGTGCCTCAGGCCGCCACGCCCGCGACTATCCTGCGCGTTCGACGAGCACGCAGCGCGCGCCGGAGAAAATCGTCGGCATGCACTTGTTGCAGTGGATACACAACGACTTCGTCCACGCATCCTCGGCGATGCGATTGACCAGATCCGGCTCACGCAGCAACGCACGAGCCATCGCCACGAACTCGAAACCCTCCGCCATCGCGGTGTCCATCCCCGCCCGATCGGTCACCCCACCCAACAACACCAACGGCAGCTTCACCGCAGCGCGGACCTGCCGCGCCTGCTCGAGCATGAACAGATCCCGATACGGATACGCGTGGAGCATCTGCTTGCCCACCAACTGCACCCCCAGCCGCACCGGCTGCGGCATCGCCGCCGCGAACTCCCGCACCGGGGCGTCACCCTTGAACAGATACATCGGGTTCAGCAGCGAACTGCCCATCGTCAGCTCCAGCGCGTCGACACTGCCGTCCGACTCCAACCACTGCGCGACCTGGATCGCCTCATCGATCCAAAAGCCGCCCGGCACACCATCATCCATGTTCAACTTCGCCAGGATCGCGACCCTGTCGCCGACCGCTTCACGCACCGCACGCGCGGTGTCGACGACCACCCGCGCCCGGTTCTCCAGCGAACCACCGAAGGAATCCTTGCGCTTGTTGAGCTTCGGACTCAGAAACGAACTCGCGAAATAGTTGTGGCCGAAATGGATCTCCACCGCATCGAAGCCACCATCGACGGCCAGCTGCGCCGCCGTCCCATGCGCCTCAGTGATCCGCGCGATGTCATCCTTCGACGCCGACCGGATCATCTTCATGCTCAACGGATTGAACGACCGCGACGGCGCCAGCGCAGGCAGACCCGTCGACTTCTCATTCGCCACCGGACCGGCGTGCCCCAACTGCGCCGACGCCGCCGCCCCCTCGGCATGAATAGCGTCGGTCAGCCGCCGCAACCCCGGCAAGACCTCCGGTCGCATCCACAACTGCCCGCGTTCCGTACGCCCCTCCGGCGCCACCGCGCAATACGCGACCGTGGACATACCGACCCCGCCCGCGGCCGGGCGGCGATGGAACTCGATCAACTCATCGGTCACCAGAGCATTCGGCGTCTTGCCCTCGAAAGTCGCGGACTTGATGACCCGATTCCGCAAGGTGATCGGGCCCAGCTTCGCCGGCGCCAGGACGTCGGGGTGGGTCATGGGAGTCCTCCAATGTGTTCGAGTGGACCGCGGCACGGACGAGTGAGCCGGCCGTCGGGGTCAGGTGTGTGCACCAGATTGCGGCCGAACACCCGAACCCGATGTGACCCGTCTCACTCAGCGGGAAACCTCATGGCGCCGGGCGGCGGGCGCATAGAGTGTTACACGTGTCACCCGCTGGGCCAGGGAAAACACGACCATCAACCATGGGAAGGGCGGCGCCGCTGTGCGAACCGATGGGCCAGATTCGACGTTCCGATCGACCCCGCCCGCCGATTTCGGGCAGCTACTCGATCACCTGGCGGTGGTCGACAGCCTGCACCGGTTTCAAGCCCGACTCGATGCGAAGGACTGGCCCGGGCTCCGGTCGGCGATGACCGAGGATGCCCGCGCCTACTTCGTCGAGGGCGCCGACGCGGTGCTCGCCGTGGTCCGGGCCCACCTCGACGTATGCGGCGCGACGCAGCACCTGATGGGCAACGTGCAGGTGCAGCTGGACGGGGACACCGCCCGGACCCGGTCGTACTTCCGGGCGTTCCACGTCGGTGCAGGCGCGAACGAGGGCGCGGTCTACGAATGCCTCGGCGACTACAACGATTCGTGGGCCCGGACCGACGCAGGCTGGGCGTTGGCGAGCCGTGTCATCGCCGTCCGCGCGGAGACCGGGGACCGGGCCGTCATCACCCCGCGCTGACCGCCGACCCGGTCAGGCCGACTGCCGGACCACCACCCGCGGGGCGAACAGATCGCCGAGCGGTTCGAAGGGGCGTCCGTCGACCAGACGATGAATCGACTCCGCCAGGCCGGACGCGATAGCCGGCAGGTCGACACAGGTCGTCGTCAGCTGCGGTCGCAGAATCGCGCCGAGCGGCAGGTTGTCTGACCCGACGACGGCGATGTCCCGCGGCACCTCGAGCCCCACCTCCCGCAGGGCCTGGATCAGCACCAACGCGAACTCGTCGTCGTACGCGTACACCGCATCCGGCCGCCGTCCCGGATCGCGCCAGGTCGAGAGGACCGGAAGCAGGCTGTCGATCGACAGGACGCAGTCGACCCGTTCGACCGAGGCCCCCTCCTGCGCGGCCGCCGACACGAACACCCCGAACCGGCGCTCCCCGAGCTCGGCGAGTTCGGCGCCCGGCACCAGGCACGCGAGTCGTCGATGGCCGCGCCGGCCCGCGAGATACCTTGCCGCGCAGTCGGCCAACGAATCGAATTCGAACCGCGCCGTCGGCGCGTAGGGAACCGCCTCGGGCCCGGCGAGGAGCACGGCCCGCACCCCGGCCCTGCGCAGCAACGCCGTCGCCTCGGCGTCGCAACGCGCGGTGTCGGTGAAGACCGCGGCCGGGCGGAGCTGCGCCCACGCGCGGGCACCGGTCACGCCACCCGAATTGCGGTCGCCGTGCAGGAGGAACCGGAGCCCCCGCTCGGACAGGCCACGATCGAGCCCCTGCAGGATCGCGTCGACCGCGAACCCCAGCGGGATGTCGGGCATCGGCATCAGCACGATGTTGCTGCGCCCGGCGCGCAGGGCGCTCGCCGTGAGGTTCGGCGTGTATCCGAGGGCGTCGACGCTCGCCAGCACGCGTCGCTTCGTCTGCTCGCTGATCGGGTGATCGTCTCGACCGTTGAGCACGTAGGAGACGGTGGCCCTCGACACCCCGGAGTGACGCGCGACGTCTGCGCTGGTCGGCCGTCGTTCTCGCGCCCGGTCCACCGTCGTCCCCTTGACCTCCGACCGCCCGTGCCGGATCTCGGAGCGGGATACCCGGAACGCTACACGCGTCACCTGTCGACAATCGATTGCCGCACTCCCGGAATCCAACCGACTGTATGCCTGCCCGGCCACGCCCGGTCACGCAGTCGAGAACTGGTCACGATGCGCCGACGGGCTGATTCCGAACGCGCGCCCGAAATGCAGCCGGAGCGAGGCCGGTGACCCGAAGCCCGACGCGCCCGCCACCGCGTCGATCCCGAACTCCGTCGTTTCCAGCAGCAGGCGGGCTCGATCCAGCCGCTGCACGAGCAGCCACTGTTGCGGGCTCGACCCCGTGCGCTCGCGAAACCGCCGGGTGAAGGTGCGCCTGCTCATCAGCACAACGCGCGACCAGTGATCGAGGTCGACGGGCTCGGACAGGTTCATTCGGGCCCACGCCATCGCCCGCTCGATCTCGTCCTCACCGTCCTGTTCGCGCACGGGGACCGGGATGAACTGCGCCTGGGTGCCGCTGCGGTGCGGAGCCAGCACCAGCCGGCGGGCGAGCGTGGTCGCGGCGGAGACACCGTGGTCCGATCGGACCAGATGCAGGCAGCAGTCGAGCGCCGCGGCCGTACCGGCCGAGGTCACCACGTCACCCAGATCCGACCACAGCACGTCCGATCGGACCGTCACCTGCGGATGCCGACGCGCCAGGTCCTCCGCGGCATGCCAATGGGTCGCCGCCTCGCGCCCGTCGAGGATCCCGGAATCGGCAATCGGGAAGGCGCCCAGGCACAGTCCGACGATGCGTGCCCCGCGTCCGTGTGCCCGCCGGATCGACTCGAGCAGCGCATCCGACGGACGACGGGCAGGCACCCAGCTCGGGACCACCACCGTGTCCGCCTCGACCAGGGTGTCGAGGGAACGCCGAACGGCGATGTCGTAGCCGGCGTTGGTCGGCAGGATGCCCGGGTCCTCGGCGCAGATGGTGACCCGGTAGCGCGGGGCGATGCCGCGGTTCTCCGCGTGCCCGAAGACGAGCGACGGCACCGAGAGATGGAACGGGCTGATATCGGGAAAGGCAATCACCGCGACGGATCCGACCATGGCCCGATCCTAGCGAATCATGTCCTGCGGGCCACTGGCCGCGAGGGGGGTGCTCGGTCGATCCTTGTGGCATGACCTCGACAACGGCAAGCAAGACCTCGACCGGTTCCGCAGCGGGACAGGGAGTTCGGGCGGTCCTCGTGGGCGGCCCCACCCTGCACCTGTCGGTGGCCGGCCTGAGCATCCTCACCGATCCGACGTTCGACGAGCCGGGCAGCTACGAGGGCGGCGTCACCCTGACCAAGCTGACCCCGCCCGCACTCTCCGCGGAGGCACTCGGCCCCATCGACCTCGTACTGCTCTCGCACGATCAGCACGCGGACAACCTCGACGATGCGGGCCGCCGGCTACTGGGCCGGGTCGAGACGGTGCTCTCCACGCCGGAGGCGGCCGGGCGATTGCCCGGGGTGACCGGACTCGCGCCGTGGGACCACACGGCGATCACCACCCCGGACGGCAGCGAGCTCACCGTCACGGCGGTCCCGGCGCTGCACGGCCCCGCCGGATGCGAACCGATCACCGGCACAGTCGCCGGATTTGTGCTCAGCGCCAAGGGAATTCCCACGATCTACATCTCTGGGGACAATGCGTCGGTCGAGCTGACCCGCGAGATCGGGGAACGGCTCGGCCCCGTCGACATCGCGGTCCTCTTCGCCGGGGCCGCGGATCCCGGCCGCTTCCCGGTGCCGGTCACCCTGACGTCGGCGGAGGCGGTCGAGGTGGCCCGGATCCTCACCCCGTCCGTCGTCATCCCCGTGCACACCGACGGCTGGGCGCACTTCACCGAAGGCGCGGACCGGTTCACGGCGGCTTTCGAGTCCGCTGGGCTCGAAAGTCGCCTTCACACCCCGGTGCCCGGCACGTATTTCGACATCTGAACTCTGTGGGCGACGCGACCGCGGGCACTCCCCCGAACACGGAAACGGTGGGTCGAATCCAGTGACTCGACCCACCGTTTCTGGAGGGGCACTAGGTCTCGATGACCGAGTCGCTAGAACCGAGCGCACTGGCGATCTCGTTGAACAACGAGATAACGGGGTCGAACACCAGCATCGAGACTCCTTCTTACCGTTGGAATCTGCCGCCGCCTCGACCGACTCGAGGGACGACCCATTTATACATATACGGCCGAATCCCTGGGCCGGATTCCGAACAACATCACCCGATCCCCGTCACGTCAGGCCGGCGACGCACCGACCTGCCCGAGATGACGGGCGAAGAAGCGGATCGCGCTGTCGACCTCGAATCTGGGCATGTCGACATGCCCACCCGCGTTGGCGTGCAGCGTCTTCTCCTTCGAGGCGAAGGCGTCGAACAGCGCGAGACCGGATTGACGTTCGACGTGCTCGTCGTCCCACTGGAGCAGGAATTCGATCGGGACGGTGATCTGTGCCGCCGCCTCGGTCAGCGATTCATGCCCGAGACAGCCGAAGACCGCCGCGGCGATCCTGGCCTCGACCGCCGCCAACGGCACCCCGATCCCGGTGCCCTGCATGATGCCCCAGAAGCCGACCGGACCGTCGGCGCCGATCTCCGGCAGTGCCTGCAGGGCGTCCAGGGTCGCCTGCCATTCCGGCACGGCACGCGCCGCGAGGTCCTTGTGGATCTCCACGACGACCGGGGCGAGCGGCTCACCCGCCGCCTGAGCCTGCCGCAAGAGGGCGATGTGCTGCTCGTCCGCCGCGGTCCGGGGCCGGTCACCGTGCCCGGGCGCATCGATGGCCGCGACGTTGAAACCGCAGGCGGCCACGAAGCGCTGCGCACGGCCCAAGATTCCCGGAGCCCTCTTGTGTTGGCCGCCACCGTGCGCCATGAGCACCAGGGGCGCGCCTTCGGAACGGGATGCGGGCGACCACAGCAGGCCGGTGACCTCACCCAGTGTGAAATTGCGTTCGACGACACCGTTCGACGATGACTCCGCAGTGAAATGCATAGGTTGGTGCCTTTCGGGATGCCTAGTGGAGGCGCTCCCGGCGACGTCTTACTTCAGTCGCCCAACCGTGAAGAAGAGCGGGAGCACCCAGTGGATACAGCGTTCACGGGTCTCACCTCCTCGGGTCTGTCACGGTCGTCTTTTCGGCGACCTCCGGAGGTTATCAGCTAGGGATTCAGAACGCGGGCAAGCATTGCGTCAACGCCTGCCGTGAACTCTGCGACGAACCCACCGCCGCCGTGTCCCGCGTCGTCGACGACCACGAGCCGGCTCGCCGGCCACGACCGGGTGAGCTGCCACGCGGTATCCAACGGACCGGACACGTCATAGCGACCGTGCACGAGCACCGCGGGGATGGTCGCGATCCGGTCCATCGAGGCCATGATCTGCCCCTCCTCGAGAAAGCAGTCGTGACTCCAGTAGTGCGTGACCAGGCGCGCGAAGACACTGCGGAACAACGGATCCGAGTACCGCAGGCTCGGCGACCAGTTGGGTACGAGGGACACGTGCGTGTCCTCCCACTCACACCACCGCCGGGCGGCCTCCTCACGAACCGCCGCGTCCGGGTCCGAAAGCAGCCGCGCGTACACCGCGGCGAGATCACCACCGCGCTCACTCTCGGAGACCCCCTCGACGAACCGCTCCCACTCCTGCGGGAACACCCGCCCCATCGCGCGGGTGATCCAGTCGATCTCGACCCGGGTGCCGGCGGTCACCGCGCCGAGCACCATCGCCAGCACCCGACCGGGGTGCTGCTGCGCGTACGCCAACGCCAACGACACTCCCCACGACATCCCGCTCACGATCCACCGATCGATACCCAGATGTTCGCGCAGCCGCTCGATGTCAGCGACCAGGTGAGCGGTGGTATTCGAGGAGAGGTCCGTGTCCGGTCCATCCGCGAGCGGGCGACTGCGGCCGCAACCACGCTGATCGAACAACACTGCCCGACTCCGCGACGGATCGAAGTACCGTCGTGCACCGGCGGTACAACCGGAGCCCGGACCGCCGTGCAGGAACAAGACCGGCACCCCGCCGGGGTCGCCGACGCTCTCCCAGTAGAGGACATGCCCGTCGGACACGTCGAGTAGGCCCGATTCGTGCGGCTCGACCGGCGGGTATCGCGTGCTCACCGAAACAGCATGCCGAACCGACGACGTCCGATCCACATCCGCGAGCTCTCGCTCACGACGCGTGCCGCGGATGGTCATTACACTCGGACCGCATGGGGATGCTGTTCGCGATGACGATTCCAGGGCTGGTGTGCCTGCTCGTCCTGGCCGCGTTCGCCGAGACCCTGTTCAATCGGGTGACCGGCGGACGGATGTTGCCGTGGACCCGACGTGGTGGCGGCCGCACCGTGTCGGCGACCGGCTTCGAGGAGGTCACGGCGGTGTTCCAGGGCTCGAAGCACCACGAGTTCGAGCAGCGCCAGGTGTCCCTGATGCATCGCGAGGACGACGCGGACGGTGCACCGCCGCTGGTGCGCGTGGACATCGCGTCGAACCGTGCCGTGCTGCGCAACGCCGACGACGTCCCGCGCTGACGGCACTCGGCACGGTGGGGAAGCCCGCCCTGCCCTCAATCCGCCAGCACGTCGAGGGCCGCCGACAGCTGCTCCAGCGCCTCCAGTGCCCGCCGGAATTCCTCGACGCCCAGCTGATTCGCGAGCCGGTCGGCGAACGCGCGCTGGTCGGGCGTGATGCGCGCCATCGCCGCCCGACCCTCGGCGGTCAGCCGCAGCAGCTTCGCCCGGCGATGGGCGGGATTCGGCGAATACTCGGCAAACCCCTTGTCCACCATCAGATCTGCTATCCGCTGCACACTTTGGCGGGTGATACCCATGGCCCGCGCGATGCCTGCGACCGGCAGTGGTTCGTCGACGATCGCTCCGAGCACCTGCCACCATGCGGCGGTGAGGCCGGCCGGCCGAGCCAGCTGCTCGGCTACCGCCAAGAACTGGCCGTTGAGCCGGAACGCGGTCAGGGCGGCGCCGGAGAGCAGCCCGGCCGGCTTGGGCTCGGTCATTGCGCGGTCGCCGCCTGCAACACCTCGAAGGCGCTCGCGTCCGAGTGCGCGTACAGCCGGTACCAGGCGTCGAGCACCTCCGGAGTGTAGACATCGAGGCGACCCAGGATCTCGCGGGCGAACTCCACGGGGTTCGTCGCGCCCGCGGTGATCAGATCCCGATCGGTCACCGCGGGCTCGTCCCGGTACCGGCCGCCGCCCTTGTAGCCGGTCATGGCCAGGAAATACGCGACGTTGCTGGTGTGGTCGCGTTCGTCGAGCAGGCCCTCGCCCGCGAGCCCGTAGGTCGCGCCGCAGATCGCCGCGACCGGCACGCCCGCATCGAGGAACGCGCGCGCCTTGGCCGCCAACGGGGCCAAGGCATCGCCCCCGATCCAGGTGTCGGCCCCGGGCAGGATCAGCATCGCGCTGTCCTCGGGGTCCAGATCGGTCAGGACGAGGTCCGGGATCATGCGCACGCCACCGTTGGTGGTCACCGGGTCCAGGGTCTGCCCGACGGTGGACACCGAGTAGCGGCCCGGTTCGCGCTGCCACTGACGCTGGTTGATGTGCGCGATGGCGTGACCGGTTTCCCAGTCCGCGAGGGTGTCGTAGATGGCCAGATGCACCACTTGAGTCCTCATGACAGCATTCTGTCATAAAGACAGCATGCTGTCACTGAGGTCTTGGCCAAGGGAGCACATCACGCCCGGACCGCGGCGACGAGCCGGCGCACGGATTCCGGCTCCTGGACGCCCTCCCCCACCCACGGCGCGGGTTCCGGCGCACCGGCCACGGTCCGCAGCGGGACCACGCCCGCCCATTCACCGGAGGCCGCCGACGGCGCGGGCGGGGGCGCGTCGCGCACCTTGACCGTCCAGCAGCCCCGCTCGATCGGCAGGGCGATCGCCAGGGTCGCCGCGAGCTCCTTCTTCGTGTGGGTGCGGACCTCCGAGCTCCGGCCGGGGATCAGTGAATCGGACAACAGGTCGAGGGCGTCCACCGCACCATCCCCGCGGAACGCGGTCAGGCGGCCCCGCACGACTGCCGACCGATAGTTGGCCGTGGAGTCGAACAGGGTGTCCGCCACCACGATCCCGTCGAGCATCGTCACAGAGAACGCAACCGGGGCGCCTGCCGCGACGTGCCGCAGGGCGCCCGCACCCGTCGACCCGTGCAGCACGATGCGGTCACCGTCGCGGGCGTAGAGCATGGGCACCACCCACGGCAGTCCGTCCACCACCGTCGCGAGGGTGCCGACCGACGCGGCGTCGAGCACCTCGTCGAGATCGGCCCGGTGGCTGCTGGCGAGGTCTGGGTATCTCCTGATCCGGTCCATGCACCGAATCGTGCCCACTTTCCGGCATGGTCGACAGGCCCAGAATCGAGCAAAACAACCAGACCGCAATTTTGGGCTCAGGGCGCCTTGACGTGGTCGTCGATGAAGCGCTCCGTCAGCGCGGCGATCGAGGCGGCGTGAGCGTGGAACAGGTAGTGGTGGCCGTCCATGATCGTGACCTGCTGGATCGCGGGATTGCTGATCGCCGCGCGGTGCGAGGACTCCCACTCCGGGTCCGCCGTGAGCGAGGAGGAGGCGAGGATCGACAGGGTAGGCAACGCGGGAGGGAACACGGCGCCCTCGGCCGCACGCACGTTCTCCGCTTCGCGGGCGGCCTCGTCCAGCATGGTCGGGTTCAACACCCACGAGTAGGCCCGCAAGTACAGGTCCTGCTGGTCCGGGGTGTACTCGGCGGTGTCGCCGAGGCTCTGCCGGTAGTCGGCCACCAGACCCAGGTAGTCGGTGCTCTTGTCCAGGGCGATCAGGTCTCGGATGCCACCGGCCGCGGTGACGGCGGACATCCAGCCCGGCCACGCCGGGGAGTCCTGAGCAAGACCGGAGGTGTAACGCTCGTCGTCCAGGCCCACCACGGCGGCGACCTCGTCCGGGTGATGGGTCGCCCACCACATCGCGTACAGACCCGAAATCGAATGGGGCATCAGGACATAGGGTCCGCCCAGCCCCAATTCCCGGAGCGCGGCCCTGGTCTCGTCGACGATCGCCTCACTGGTGCGCGGGGCGTCGGTGCCGTCGCTGAGGCCCAGCCCGAAATACTCGACGGTGACGACGGTGTTCTTCTCCGCCAGGCGTCGTGCCAGCGGGGCGAAGTCGAGGATCGGTTCCGGGGTGCCCAGACCGGGCAGCAGGACGATGGTCCGCGGTCCCGAACCCTGGACCGCGACGCTCATCCGGTGCCCGTCCACCTCGACATAGCGATGATCGGAACCCATCGCCGCTTCGATGGCCGCCTTGTCGCGCGGTGTCTGCCACCGGTGGAAGCCGGCCGAGACCGCAACGGCGAGGACGGCAAGCGCGACGAGACCGACGATCACTCGCCCCACGACACGGAGAATGCGGCGCGGCCCCGATCGCTGTGACGTCTCGCTGTCCACCATGGACTCCAGGCTCAATTGGGTTTGCAGATTTGGTCTTTCGGCGGCAGTTCACCGGTCGTCAGATAGCGGACGGCGATGTCCGTGGCGCACGAGCTGGTTCCAGGGACGCCGCCCGGGAGCCCGAACGGCATTCGCTGAGGCAGGACGAGGTGTGCGGCTTTGCCCTCCACCGTGACCAGTCGCGAATCGGGAACCAGGTCGCCGAGGGCGCGCGCGCCCTCGGCCGGCGTGACGGCGTCCCGCTCGTTGGTGATCAGCAGCATGCCCGGCACATCGCCCCACCCCGACCGCGAATCCGGCTGCCCGGGGAACGGCCATTGTGCGCACACCGGGGAGAACCCCATCCCGAGGTACGTCAGCGGCGCCCGCTCGGCCGCCCGCTGCTGCTCCGCCAGAATGGCCGCCATGTCATGACCCCAATCGCCGGCATTGCAGTTGTAGGCCGTCCACCAGCCCTGCCGGGGGCCGCCGGAGAGGACGGCGCCGAGCTCGCGGTCGATCAACGGCGAGAGCTGGAACTGGGAGACCATCGCGACGGCGGCCTGCACCGATGCGGGGGACAAATCCCCGGACACCGCTGCACGAATCGTCAGGAGCTTCGACAACACGGCCTCGTTCGCGGCATTCCCGACACCGAACAGGATCGAGTTCAGGTCGTTCGCAGTGAACGCCTGATCCCCGAGGAGACGAATCGGCCGGGCTGCGAGCTCGGCGCGGAGCTTCGTGATCGATGCCAGTACCTGCTCTGCGGTGTCGCCGAGGATGGTTCCGCGGGTCGCCACCCAGGGCGCGAACTCGGTCTGCACTGCCTGCTGCCGGGCCCGATACCGTTCTTGCAGAACCTCGTTCGTACTCCTGAGCGGATCGACAACGGAATCGAGCACCCATCGGTCGACGCGTCCGGGAAAGGTCCGCGCCAGCTCTCTCCCGAGGGCGGTCCCCTGCGACACCCCGAGGTAGTTCCACTTGTCCGCGCGCAGGAGCCGCCGCACCAGGTCCAGGTCACGCACCGTCTGCCAGTAGGTGACGTAGGGCGCCGTGGACCCGCCATCCGGGGTTGCGGCCGCCCCGGCGAGGCATCGCTCGGTCCACCGCCGCGCGTCGTCCAGCTGGCGAGCAGCGGACTGCGCCGTGAGGTCGAGGACGTCGTAGCCCTCCCTCGAGCCGGTACCGAGGAGGACAGGATCTCCGGAGGCGGCCGGATCACAGGACTGCGCCGTCGACGACGTGGATGTTCCCCGCGCGTCGAATCCGATGAGGTCGAACGATTCCCGGAGCTCCGGCATTCCGCCGGCGAAGCTATGGGGATCGAGGAGGGTGCCGGCGCCCGAACCGCCGGTACTGGTCAGCAGCGGTGTGGTCGCGCTTCCCGTGCTGGGAAGCCTCGAGATCCAAAAGGTCGCCTCACGCCCATCGGCGGGATCCGCCCAGTCGAGTGGAGTTCGGATGCGGGCGCAGTCGAGTCCGGGCGGTACCGCCGATCGGGCCGCCGCGTAAGCCTCGCCGGCCAGCGCGTGGTCGAGGATGTCCGAGGGACACGGATGCCAGCGGAGCTCCTGTTCGGCATAGCCGGAAGGGATGCCCTGCTCGGGCGCCGATGCCGCGGTGGCGGGGACGCTCGCGGCGAACCCGCTGAACAACGCGCATCCCGCCGCCACGATGACGCGCGAACGCCGAGCCCGCCCCCAAAAAACCATGCGCACTGAACCTCTCCCCCTGTGGCGAAGTCGCCGTGTCGGCAAACTGCGCTCCTGCCTCGGCCCGACTCCCCCAGGCCAAACCTCCACCATTGGAACATGCCTCGGTCGCCGGTATTCCATTGACATAGGTACCGGTCAGCTCCACATGCCCGTCACCCCGTGGGCCCGGCAGGATCCCGATCGGCCTTGTGGGCGAGGACGCGGAAGACGATGCCACCGCGCCCACTTCGGTGAACCTCGTCGACGGAGAACCCCGCGGCCGTCAGGTAGGGAACCGGGTCACGGGTGAGGTGATCGGCACCGAATCGCACGCTCAGCGGGTTCACGGCGCGCATCATCGCTCGCCCAACAGGATTCGTGGATGGGCCGTGCTCGGCCAGGACGAAGCGTCCGCCCGGCACCAGCACTCGTATCGCCTCGGCACTGGCTCGCTGCGGATCGGGAATGGTGCAGAAGGTGAAGGTGGAGACGACTGTGTCCACCGACGCGTCCGGTAGGTCCAACGCCTGCACATCGCCGTGCCGCAGGTCCACCCGCCCGGTCTCGCCCGCAGGGACCTTTCGACGGGCGATCTCGAGCATGCCCTCGGACAGGTCCACCCCGACGATGCTCTCCACCGCGGGGCCGTAGAGCGGCAGGTTCAGCCCACTGCCGACCGCGATCTCGAGCACCCGGCCGCGTGCTTGCGCGACGGCCCACTGCCGGGCGTCGCCGAGGACGAAACGTTCGAACAGACCCATCTGCCGCTCGTAGTGTGCGGCCATCTTGTCGAAGACCTGCTCGACTTTTTCGTTGCCGACCTTGCTCATCTCAACCCCCCGGAAGATGCGACGACCACCCCTGTCACGCCCAGTCTGTCACGGGGCGGTCAGCTGGGCGGACAACTCCCACAGGGCAGCTGCGGTGGCGGGATCGCCGGCGTGGTCGCTTGCCGCACCGATCCTGCAGTCCGCGAGGTAGGCACCGCCCACCGTGTCGAGCTCGGGCGCGGTCGCTCCCCATACCGACGTCGCCGCGGCGGCGGGGATGGACTTGAGGTTCGTCAGCACGTTCGGTGAGCCTGCCGACATGCGTTTCATCTCGGCCATGTCGTCCCGGGACATGTGGCGAGCGAGACCGGTGGCACACACACCCGGATGAACCGAGAAGCCGTGCACGCCCTGGCCGCCGAACCGTCGCTCGAGCTCGACGGTCATCAGCACGTTCGCGGCCTTGGACTGGGCATAGGCGACGAACTTGTCGTAGGTCCGGCTCTCGAAGTTCGGATCGACGAGATCGACGGGGTGCGCCCGGTGCGCATCCGAGGACACCGTGACCACCCGGGCCGGGACGCCGGACCGATCGGCGGCGGCCGACAGCGACGGTAGCAGCAGGCTGGTGAGCGCGAAGTGGCCGAGATGGTTGGTACCGAACTGGAGCTCGAACCCGTCACGGGTGCGCTCGAACGGCGGGTACATCACCCCGGCGTTGTTGATCAGGACGTCCACTCGCATCCGCCGTTCGGACAGCCTATCCACTAGGGCACGAACACTTTCCAGGTCTGCGAGGTCGAGTCCGAAGACCTCCGGATCCGACGAGGGATGGGTGTCACGGATCCGCGTCGCCACCGAGCCTGCCACGGCGGTGTCGCGGGCGGTGAGGATGACATGCGCGCCCGCACCGGCCAGCGCCCGGACGGTCTCGGCGCCCAGGCCGCTCGTGGCCCCGGTGACGAGCACGGTGCGCCCACTCAGGTCAATGCCGGCGAGGACCTCCGCTGCGGTGCTCGCGCTGTCGAGAGAGCCCGTCTCTCGGCGGGTCGGTTGCGGTGTCATTTCGGGGTGATCTCCTCCCAGTCGGTGGACAGCCGCGCCGTCCACCGGGGGTCGCGCCGGTCCAGATACGCGCGAACTCCCTCGGCCGCATCGGGTTTGCCCATCACCCGCAGGTGCAGGTCCGTCTCCAGGGCCGCCACTCGCTCCGGGCCGTACCCGTGTCGAACGGTCTGCCACAGCAGTCGTTTGGACAACGCGACCGACATCGGTGCGGTGTTCGCCGCGATGTCACGGGCGACATCCAGAGCTGCGGGCAGCACCTCGTCGGACGGCAGGCACCGGCTCGCCAGCCCCAGCCGGACCGCCTCGACGCCGTCGAAGGTGCGGCCCGTCAACAGAACATCCGCCGCGGCCGCCATCCCGGCGAAATGTGGGACGGTCCAATGAGACATCGCGTCGGGCAGCACCCCGCGGCGAACCTGCGGGATCGCGTACTTGGCGTCCTCGGCGACGATCCGGATGTCGGCCTGCATCGCGAGCGTGAACCCGATTCCGATGGCGTGCCCGTTAACCGCGGCGATCACCGGTTTGCGCAGATCGAAGGCCGGCGGATTGACCGGTGAGGCGGTGAACTCGGCGGCGGGAGCGTCGAAGGTGTCGCCTCCACCGGCGAGATCCGCACCCGCGCAGAACGCGGGGGGCGAACCGGTGAGGACGATGGCCCTGGTCGCATCGTCCTCGTCGAGAGTCCGATAGATCTCACCGAGCGCGCGGCCCATCGCGCCGGTGAACGCGTTACGCCGGTCGGGTCGGTCGAGGGTCACCACCGCGACCCCCTGCTCGACCGCGACGGAAACCCCGGCCGTCATCGGGCAGCCTTCACCGCCGAGATCAACTCGGCGACATGGTCATTCGAGACCGGATAGCCGGGGAAGTAGCAGCACACCCGGTCTGCGTGGTCGCCGAACCGGGCGACGATCTCCGCCGCGCACTGCTCGGGCGTCCCGTGCACCGCGAGCGTGGTCATCATGGTGGTGTCGATCAACTCCGTCATCGCGGCGACTTCGCCGCGCTTGGAGAGCACGTTGAGTTCCGGCTGCACGTCCGCCCACCCCTCCACCTCCAGCACCGGCCGGTACGCCGGGGTGGAGCCGTAGAACGCGAGCAGGCGCCGCACACCACGCGCCGCCGCCTCCAGTTCCTCCTGGGTTCGGCCGGTGCCCACGATGACCTGGGGGTAGATCGCGAGGTCCGATCGTGAACGTCCGCCGAGTTCGAGTCCCTCCTCGATCGCGGGCAGGGTCCGTTCCCGGAAGTGCCGGGCGCTGTTGAACGGCATGACGAGCAGTCCGTCCGCGACCTCCGCGGCCGCCCGCGTCATCAGCGGGCCAAGCGCCCCGAGGCAGATCTCCGGGGGCCCATACGGGTTGGGGCCGGGATTGAAGGTCGGGGGCATGAGGGTGTGCGTGGTGAACTCGCCCTGGAACTTGAGCGGTGCACCGCCCTCCCACGCGGCGAAGATCGCCTTGATCGCGAGCACTGTCTCGCGCATGCGGGCGGCAGGCTTCGACCACTCGGTGCCGTAGCGGCGCTCGATGTGCGGCCGGATCTGTGAGCCCAGGCCGAGACGGAACCGCCCGCGGCTCAGGGTCTGCAGATCGTTGGCGGTGTGGGCCAGGTGCATCGGGCTGCGGGGCAGCGCGATGGCAACGTTCGTCATCAGGTCCGCCTCGACCACACCCGACGCCGCGACGAGCGGCACGAACACGTCATGGGCCCCTTCGAAGGTGAACAACCCGTCCGCACCCAGCGCGACGAGCTCACGCGCCCGCGCGGCCGCATCCTCGGGTCGGCCGTCCAGCTGCACGTCGACCTTCATCGGCGCACCGACTTGATGTCCGCCGCCTCGGTCGCGTGCGCGGCCAGGACGTACAGGGACCCGGCGAGCGCGTCGACGAAGTCTTCCTCGTCCTCCACTCCCCTGGTGAGCCCACGCATGGTCGTGGTGCCCGAGAGCAGGTCGAACAGGAACATCGCGTTCACCCCGGCGTCGATCTCCCCCCGGGCGACGGCACCCTCCAGCAGATCCCGGAAGGCCTTGCGCACCGGCGCACCGATGGCGAGCAGGCGTTGGCGCGCCTCCTCGGACTGCGAATCGGCGAGCAGGCCCGGCACGCCGGCGCGCGCGGCGGGACGCGCGGCTCGGACCAGGAAGATCCGCACCCACGTCGCGAGATCGGCGCGCAGGTCACCGGACTCCTCGGGCATTGGATGCCCTCCCGTCCCGTGCACCGCCTCCTCGATCAACGCCTCACGGGTGGGCCACCGCCGATAGATGGCAGGCGTGTTCACGTCGGCCATCCGGGCAATCGCGGCGACCGTCGTCTGCTGATAGCCGACCTCCGCCAGCAGACGCCGCGCGGCGACGAGCACCGCCTGGTCCTTGCTCAGATCGCGGGGGCGCCCCGCGCGGGCCGGGGTCTCTGACTTCACCATTACATAGTAACTCGTTACATTAGTAGGGGCTGGCGCTTTGCGCGCCGGAGCCGACCCTCGTCGTTAGGCTCACCTCGTGACGGAGCGACAGCGGGGCGGACGTGCGGCCAGGGCAGAGGCCAGGCGCGAGGCCATCCTCGAGGCCGCGATGGCCGAGATCGCGGAGAGCGGGTACCGCGCCACCACCCTCGCCGCGGTGGCCGAGCGCGTCGGGCTGACGCAGCCGGGCGTTCTGCACTACTTCCCCAGCAAGAAGCACCTGCTGATCGGCGTGCTCGAGGCCCGCGATCAGTGGGATGTCGCGGCCCTTCTCGCGAGGTCGACGGATGTGCGACTGTCCCACCTCGAACAGATCGTGGAGTTCAATGCCGGACGCCCCGGCGTCGTCCAGACCTACACCGCGCTGGCCGCGGAGAGCACGACAGGACAGCACCCGGCGCGCGAGTACTTCACCGAGCGCTATTCCGCCGCCCGCGGCGCGTTCGCGGAATTGCTGCGCAAGGAGTTCGGCGACCGACTGCCGGGCGGACTCGCGCCCGAGCAGGCCGCGCCGCTGCTCATCGCGATGCTCGACGGCATGCAGATCCAGTGGCTGTTGGCCCCGGATGAGGTGGACATGACCGCCGCCTTCCGCAACTTCATCGCCCTGCTCAGCGCGGGCGACCACGTCGAGAACAGGGCCGACAAGAACTAGGGGCCACCGCCGAGTTCGTAACGTTTAGATAACAACACCTAGTGATCGCAAGGTAGCCTGGCAATATCGCCTTCAGGCGGACCGGCGAGCCGGCGGTCACTTCTCCCGACCGGCACGCCGAGCACACTCGGCCGACGACGAAGGGGCTCACGATGGACGACGAGGCAACGCGCGAGGCAGTGGAATCGGCGATCGCCAAGCTCGACCTTGACGCGAAGACGCGACTGCTCCAGGGCCAGGACATGTGGACGCTGCCCGCCCTCCCCGAGATCGGGCTCGGATCCCTGGTGATGTCCGACGGGCCGGTCGGCGTGCGCGGAGTCTTCTGGGGGCCCGACGACCCGTCCATCCTGCTGCCGTCCCCCACCGCGATGGCGGCGACCTGGGACCCGGACCTGATCGCCCGGGCGGGAGTGCTGCTCGCGCAGGAGGCGCGCCGCAAGGGCGTGCACCTGTTGCTCGCGCCGACCGTGAACATGCACCGCACACCGGTAGGCGGACGACACTTCGAGGCCTACTCCGAGGACCCATTCCTCACCGGCGCAATCGGTTCCGGCTATGTCCGCGGCGTGCAGTCCGGCGGCGTCGGCACCACCGTCAAACACTTCGTCGCCAACGATGCCGAGACCGACCGCATGTCCGTCGACAACATCGTCTCCCAGCGGGCGCTGCGCGAGCTCTACCTCGCCCCCTTCGAGACGATCGTCAAGGATGCGCAACCGTGGGCGATCATGTCGGCCTACAACAGCGTCAACGGCACCACGATGAGCGAGCACAACGAGCTGCTGAACGGCGTGCTCCGCGGCGAGTGGGGCTTCGACGGTTGCGTGGTCTCCGACTGGATGGGAACGCACTCGACCGTGGGCGCGATTCTGGGCGGCCTCGACATCGCGATGCCCGGCCCGCGATCCGTCTACGGCGAGCTGCTGGCCGCGGCCGTCCGCAATGACGAGGTCGACGAGTCGGTGATCGATGACGCCGTGCGCCGGGTTCTGCTGCTCGCGGCGAGAGCCGGCGTGCTCGAGAGCGCCCGGCCGGCGGTGACCGAGTTCCCCGAGACCGTGGACGGCCGTGCGATTGCCCGCGAGATCGCGGGCCGTTCCTTTGTCCTGGTGCGCAACACCGCTCAGGGCGGGGCGCCGATCCTGCCGATCAACCCGGCCGACACCACCGTCGCACTGATCGGACTGGCAGCCCGCGAGGCCCGTGTGCTCGGCGGCGGCTCCGCCATGGTCTTCCCCGAGTCCGTGGTCTCCCCGCTCGACGGCCTGACGGCAGCACTGCCCGGCGGCGCCCTCAGCTACAGCATCGGCGCGACGTTGAGCGACGAGATGGGTACCGCAGAACGGGGATTCGAGCTGCGCGCCCGGATCTACGACGCCGACGGGGCGCTGCTCCGCGAGCTCGCGCTGCCCAACGGCATGATCACCTGGATGGGCGTCCTCCCGGAGGGCATCGACTACCAGGCGCTGCACACGATCGAGGTGCTCGGCACGTTCACGCCGCAG
This sequence comes from Rhodococcus sp. NPDC055112, assembly GCF_053607505.1. NCBI lineage: Bacteria > Bacillati > Actinomycetota > Actinomycetes > Mycobacteriales > Nocardiaceae > Rhodococcus > Rhodococcus sp. NPDC055112. Next base: position 1,237 of record NZ_JBSGTR010000011.1, on the reverse strand, counting down.
GAGAGCGGGGCGCACAGCTTCGGCACCAAGGGGCTGGGACAGTTCACCCTGACGGTCGGCGGCGAGACCCTCTTCGACGGCGACCAGCCACTGGAGAGCTTCGACCCCTTCGAGCTGTTCTTCGGCGCACCGAAGGACCGCGGCGCCGTCGAACTGACCGCCGGGGAGCCCGTCGAGGTGGTCCTCAGGCACACACCGGCGAAGATGGAGGGCTCGCCCATCGACATCGTCAGCCTCAGCCTCGGCCACCTCGCACCGCAGCGGGATGCGGAGGAGCTGATGGCCGAGGCGGTGGAGGCAGCGAAGCGGGCGGATGTGGCCGTCGTCGTCGTCGCGACCACCGACAAGGTGGAGTCGGAGGGCTTCGACCGCACCACCCTGAATCTGCCCGGTCGCCAGGACGAGTTGGTGGCCCGCGTGGCCGCGGCCAACCCGCGAACCGTCGTCATCGTCAACGCGGGTTCACCGGTGGAGATGCCGTGGCGCAACGAGGTCGCGGCGGTGCTGCTGAGCTGGTTCCCCGGACAGGAGGCCGGCGCCGCGCTGGCCGACGTCCTGGTCGGACTGGCCGAGCCCGGCGGCCGGCTCCCGACCACCTGGCCCGCCACCCTCGCGGACTGCCCGGTCACCGACGTCACCCCCGTCGACGGCACACTCCACTACACCGAGGACCTGTTCATCGGCTACCGGGCCTGGGACCGGTCCGACGTCGCGCCCGCCTACGCGTTCGGACACGGCCTGGGCTACACGACATGGGAGTACGAGGGCGTCGAGCAGGACGGCGAGACCGTCACGGTCCGTGTCCGCAACACCGGATCCCGGCGCGGGCGCGAGGTCGCTCAGGTGTACCTGGCAGCCAAGGGCGACCGGGGAGATCGGCCCGCTCGCGCGCTGACCGGCTTCGCGAGCCTGGAAGCGAATCCCGGCGAAACAGCAACGGCTACAATCACTCTGCCGCGTCGCGCCTTCGAGATCTGGGATGAGGAGCATCGATCCTGGTCCTACCGACCCGGCGCGTACGACCTGCTGGTCGGCCCCTCCTCCGCCGACTGCCCCCTCATCCTGCCCATCCAAGCGGCCGTCTGACAGTTCACTGTCGAGTACGGCCTGAGACCATGCCTGCCCACCGTCCCTCGCGGTGGGCAGGCATCTAGACCATCCCCGGCCCCACCGTCCCTCGCGGTAGGCCGGGCATGGTCACGAAATGCCCCGCCACCGAGCCCGCTACCCGAAACGG